>CAYOYI010000057.1:0-8172 GCA_964408105.1 uncultured Chitinophagaceae bacterium
TCATGATTCCTGCCGGCCTATCCGTTTTGTTATTTGCCCTACACCCAAGGCTGAACAAAAGCCTGGCAATGACGATAATTCTTGCCGGATTATTTGCTTTCAACATTTACAGGATTAAACTTTCTGAACCAGATTTTCAAAAACGACTTGCAAATACCAAGGAATTAATTTCCCTGGCACAACAGAAAGGCGGAACGAAATTTATCTTGATGCAGAACTGGGCGACCGGCCGGTTTTATGATGATAAAGTTGACTATTCTTTTGACGAAACACTAAGACATAATTCCCTGCTTTTTTCATCAAGGCATGACAAATCTCAATCCGTTTTAATTGACGGGTATTCATTCAACAAGGAATACTTTTTGAAAGATGAAGGATTTGAAGGAAATGACTCCTCCGTTATCTCATTCATTAAGGGGATTTACGGTGATTCCACCATTCAAACACTTTACGAGAAATACCCTGACCGCTATGAATACAGTAAATACTATTTTACCAACCACTATATTAATACCAACTACTTTGGAGTGAATCCGGGGGACGAATATCAAGTGATCAGGTCCAGATAACTATTTTGTCTTGTTTACTCATTCTTAATACAGCGAACCGCTAGCCCCGCCCTTTTTCCCGCCCTAGCATTAAACATCTTATCGCTGTCGTGTGAAATGTAATAAGCGAAAGCATGTTCAACCAAAAAAGCTTCTGAAGACCACCAGAAAGCATAGCGGCCATAATCATAGCTCTGACCTGCATAGTAAGCAATGCCACCCGGAAATGCATTAAATCCGCATTCATTATTTCCATTACCCTTGTTAAACCAGCCATTTTTACTTTTCATCTTTGCTCCTTGCTGTTCCTTTAAATAGTTGCTTAGTATGGTCCAATCTTGCACAGTCGGTATCCTCCAACCTTCAGGCGCCAGGCCACGAGCATCTTCAACTGCAAAAAAATTGTACAGCTTGCCATACTTATCGTTGCAAGGATGGTTGTTATAATACATCCAAGCCGGTTGTCCATTGTTTCCTGCATTATACCAATGATTTCCATTCTCAATATTTGGGATAGGATCTCCATTGCGAAAAGTATCTACGTTCAGGTTTTCGGCCATCCATACCTGCGTACCGATCGTTACAGTTCTGATGCCTGATGATTGAGAAAGGTTCTTTTCTATAGGCCAAAAATTCCCCCTATTATCCTTCAAACTAGCTTCTGCCAACCTGCCTCCTGATGCGCACAGAAATAAAACAGACATGCTAAAAAATAAAAATCCTAAACGCGGGTTCAACATATCTGGCTGACTTAGTTGCAGGGTGAATCCGGATTTTCATAATCCTTTATGCACCTTACCGACATTCCCAATCTTTTAGTTACCATACCCCGAAAAACCTGGTCGCCATAATCATGAACAAGGTAATAGGTATATCCCCGATCCAGAATAATGCTTGATGAAGTCCACCAATACCCATAGAAGCCATATTGGGAAAACAATCCGCCAACATCCCGAATTCCTCCAGGATATCCTGTAAACCCGCTTTCGTTGGTGCCGCTTCCATCATTAAACCATCCGGCTTCACTTTTTAATTTATCCCCAAAGTTGTCTTTAAGATTTTTTTTGAGCCTGATCCAGTCCTCATCAGTCGGGATGCGCCATCCCTTAGGGGCTAACTCTCTTGGATCATCTACTGCGAAAAAATTATACAGCCGGCCGTATTGACCATAGCAGTCGTTGTTATCATAATATGACCAGGCGGGTTTCTGCTCAAGTCCCGCATTAAACCAATCTTTATCAGTTTCAGCATGTGGTATGAGATCCCCATTTCGAAAAGTGTCAACATTCAGATTGTCCAGCATCCAAACCTGATTTCCAATTTTAACGGCTTTAATCCCATCAATGAACACTGGTTTTGGAGAAAGAAATTTTTCCTCTGATGCGGAGTCAATATTTACCCTCCCTGCCTGATCTTTTGAACTATTAAGCTCATCATTTTTATTGGTACAGGCATAATTTAGCATGAGCAACCCGACAAACAGGTATTTAGTTTTTGCTTTCATCTTTAGTCACAATAAAATTAAACAGCACCAACTAATAATAAGTCTCCTCAGAAACAGTATGCTTCCATATAAGGATGCTGCAACCGAGCAAGCCCAATAATACTGATTCAGGTTGATAATAATCTTGATTTTGTACTAAATTGACTGAACTTAAAGCACCAACAGCTTGAAGAAAGCGCAATCCATTCATATGCCAAGTAGCGGGCGATTGAACATTTCAATCACCAGAAAAGGCGTTTGGGATGTTTTGTTATGGCCAGTTATTTATTTGGGTTGCGCAATATCATATATCTACGCCCTGTCACTGTATGATGATGTGTCTGCATTTGAGGAATACTCGATAGCAGCAACCCTGCCTGTTATAGCATTGATTTTAAGCTTCATAGCTGAACGCATAAATCCTTATAAAAAGGACTGGAATAAGCTTGATATGCAGGCTATTAACAATTTTTTATACCAGTTCATAACCACTTATGGGGAAGCATTGGGAAAATCACTTTCGCTGGTTGCTGCTCCGTTTATATTATCTCTTGTAAATATCGGTAATACCGGAATCTGGCCAGCTTCCCTTCCGGTATTCTTGCAGGTTATACTGGGTTTGCTGATCTATGATTTCATCTACTATTGGTATCACCGGATAAGCCATTTTACGCATTGGCTTTGGAGGCTCCACCGGCTTCATCACTCTACCGAGCGTCTTAACGTGTTAGCAGGCTTCAGGTTCAATATCATTGATATTTTGATTGAGATCTCGATAATATTCACTGTTATTACCGTCATCGGCATACCTGAAAAAATATTTTTCAATATGCTCGGTTTTATGATACCGGCAACGGTTCTAAGCCACGCCAACTTCGAGGCTAAACTGCCATGGTTTCTGGAGTGGATGGTAATATCGCCTTCAACACATAGAATTCACCATGCTAAGGATGACTCTCTTCTCAATGCCAATTTTGGGGGGTTCACTTTGCTTTGGGATGTGGTTTTTGGAACGTATAAATCTTCAAAAGATCATTCTATTGAGAAAACGGGTGTTTCAGGACACGAAACATCACCGTGGATCTGGACTCAACAGGTAGATTTCCTTAAATCGGATAACTAATTGGGGAGGATTGCTTTTTTGTCACTCCGATAACATAGCCATTACCCTTTCCTCTGCTTCAAAAATTGAATTAATTTTTCCTGAAAGCACGGTGATTAAAGAATCGTTTTTTTGAACGATGCATTCTCTGTTCGCATTTTCATTAACCAGCCTCGTTCTGATTGAACCAAAACTGCCAGCAGGTTTAAACTCATCCCGAAAACCAGGATAATATCTATGCACATCTGCCATCAGAGCGTCTAAATCCAACTTATTCTCAAGGGGTTTGTTTTGCAAGGTTTTGAAAGAGTTCCTTATCTCGTTATAGGAGGAGGAAGAAGAAATAACAGAATGTCTTACATGGTATAGGGAGAACAGATGCTTATCGGCTTCCGCATAATAAGGATTTACCGAAAAAAAATTCCCGTCCATTAAAACAAAAGCTTTCTCAGCATAACTATTCTTGGGTTTGAACAAAAGAGTTTCGATGTATTCGTAACAAATATCTTCTGAAATTGCTCCCGGTTCAAAGGAGCAATACGAACAATTGATACAATAGGCATAGACTTGGCCATTGACTTTTATGCCTTTGTCGGTTGCTTCAATTTCATGCACCAGAGTGTTTAACCTCAGATATTCGGCAAGCTGTTTTTCAAAATAGCGGGCAGCTTTTATAGGGTTTATCGCCCGCTCTTTGCAAAGTAAACCGCCCTCAATGTTGCGAAAGCCATATGATACCGGGTTAACAACTTCAAAATCCAACCCTGCAGATTTCAGGATAGAACAATAGGTTTCAAAATCAAGTAATGATTCCTTTTCAGCTACCAAATACAAATTGACCTTTAACGCCTCGCTGCAGTTGCCATACTCACTTATAAAACGAGAAAAGCCCTCTTTACTTTGCTTTCGGGTTTTTTCGGAACGAGGATAGTGAAAACCCAAATGTAACCGGCCTGTATTATATTTTGATGCCTCAGAAAATACCTCTTTGTTCTTCTCAAAAACTGTGACATTCACTCCGTTACTCAGAAGGCTTTTAGCTATGTGACAACCGAACCAACCGGCCCCTATTATTGCTACGTTCATTTCCTACACGTCTCTGGGCTATTTACTTAAGGAAGGTGAAATTAACTAATTTCAATCCGACTTTTCTTCGATATAATATGGTCTATGACAGTTACGGGCGCTAAAGTTTACAGCAAGCCGGATAAGCTCATTCGATGTGTAAAGTGCATCCATGATACTACCGTTCCAGGTATTCAATTTGATGAAAATGGAGTTTGCAATTTTTGTGAGTTTTATGATGAAATGAATGGATATTATCCCTTGGGGCCAAGAGGAGAGGCTATTCTGAATAAAATGATCAATACGGTAAAAAGTGTTGGCGTAAACAGTAAATATAATTGTGTGGTAGGAATAAGCGGAGGTCGGGATAGCACTTATTTACTTCATAAAGCAAAAGTCGATTGGGGACTCAGGCCCCTGGCTGTTCACTTCAATGACGGATTCGATAATCCGGTAGCCGGTGAAAACATGGTTAATATTTGTCGCAAGCTTGGAGTTGAACTGCGCACCATAACCTCTGATTTTCGTGAATGTAAAGACCTTAAAATCACCTTTCTAAAAGCATCCACCCCCGACCTGAATCAGGGAACCGATGTTGGTATAGCATCTTCATTATTCGGTGTTGCAAACAAAGAAAACGTAAAGTACATTTTGTTCGGTCAATCTTTTCGCACAGAAGGGATCAAGCCCATTCTTTGGACTTACTTTGACGGAGATTATCTCCGGGGAGTTCAGAAGATATTTGGTACGGTTCCACTTCGAAAGTGGAGTCCAAACGATCCTGGGTTTAACCTTGGCATAAAGGAGTTGTTTTACTACAACTTTGTAAAAGGCATAAAAGTAATTGCGCCATTCTACTACTATCCATACATTCGGACCGAGGCTGACAAACTAATTAAAGAGGAGTACGGCTGGGTATATCCCGGTGCACACTATTACGATGATCTTTATTGGGCATTGATCACTTATGTTCATCGTATTAAGTTTAACATTGATTTGCGCATCAATAGCTATTCTTTCCTGGTAAGGTCAGGGCAAATGACAAGAGAAGAAGCTATTCAGCGAACAAGCCAAGTGTACGCGATGGAGGACCCAAAAGTGATTAGTCTTTGCCTTAAAAGATTGGGGTTGAGTGATGAACAATTCCAGGAAATAATGAAAATCCCGCCAAAAACCTTTCTGGAATATCCCAACAGCTACCGTTATATGAAAATGTTTAAATTTCCTATCAAATGGCTTACCGAAATCGGTTATTTACCCAAAAGCGTTTACTTTAAATACTTTAAATGCGGTTTGAATTGAAAACAAGTAAAGGCATTCTACCATTTTATTCTTTTGCGTTATTTCTCGTTCTGTCATGTCACCATGCGCACAAAGAACCTGATAAATTTTTTCATACCCGGCTGATTGATTTTCTGAATGACAATCTTAATGAGGCAATTATTCAGGATGGTTTTTCCCCACCGGTTTCAAGCAGAATATACGCCTATGTGAATCTCGCAGCCTATGAGGCCTATCATTACAATCACCCTGATAAATTAGAATTGGACGGGGTTCTAAACGACTTTCATCCCGATTATAATTTTTCTTCAGAACAAAAAATTGATGAAGAATTTGCTGCATTCACAGCATTTTATCAAACTGCTTATGGATTGGTATACAGGGATTACCTTGTTGACTCCCTGATCGTATCCCAAAAAAAATACTATAAGTCAAAGCTGGATGGCAAAGTTTACCGTAACTCAGAAGACTTAGGAAAATCCGTGGCCAGGGAAATATTGTCTTATGCAAAAACAGATAATTATCTTGCTACCCGAAGCTATCCGCTGTACGAGCTTTCAGAAAAGCCCGGGGCATGGGAGCCAACACCGCCTTACTATAACACTCCTATAGAACCTTTTTGGGGAAACGTGAAGCCTTTTTTAATCGAAAATCTTGACTCATTCAAAGCACCAGAGCATATCGAATTTGACTCTATTAAAGGTTCTCCGTTCTTTGATCTGAATTACGATGTTTATCAAAGAGTAATGCAGGCAACCAAGGAACAAAAAGCAATTGCAATGTACTGGGATGGTGATCCGATGCCCGCATATCGTCTGAAGAGAGTTGTGATTTCAAGAAGACAACTCAACCCGGTCGGGCATTGGCTGGCGTTAAGCAAAGCCTTGAACAATGTGACCGGAAAAACAGAAAGCCAGGCGATTGAAATCTATATGCGTTGTGCCTTGACTACAGCGGATGCGATGATTGTAGGTTGGAAAAATAAATATGCGTATGACCTGATAAGGCCGCATACTTACATCAATCGCTATATTGACGCCAAGTGGGATCCGGTTTTGGTTACTCCGGCATTCCCGGAATATCCAAGTGGACATAGTATGATTTCCGGTTCTTGTGGAGCTACTTTAATCCATTTTTTTGGAGACTCTATAGCATTCGTTGACAGTTCCCAAATTAAGTTCAGTCACGAATCCCGTACTTATAATTCAGTATCTGAAGCGATAAATGAATGCGCCCAAAGCCGAATATTTGGTGGGGTACATTATGCCCCAGCTGTTGAGGAAGGAGTCCAGTTGGGAAGAAAGATTGCTGAATTGCACATCCGGAAGCTACATCGAAAGATGCAGGTAGCTTCCCAAAACTAATTTTCTTTAGCCATACAAATTCCTCAGGGAAGGGCACGCTTACTTGCGGTATAGTTGTAGAGGTAACCACTGCCGTTATTCCTTTCGTCATCGCTTATTTTCAGCGAACTGCTCTGGTAAATCCGAACACTGTCGTTATTGTTAGTTACAACCAGATGATACGCATTAAGGCTTTTAATGTAAATCAAACCAGCCGCCTTTGAATCTTTATTAATGCTTATGCCGGTCTTGTCAGACTTCAAAATCTTGAAATTTCCCTTGCCATCACCCTTCAAGACAAGTCCCCGTAATGCAGCCATTGGCCCCTCCTCATAGAATGAAGAATAGGTATTTCCACAAACGAACAAATCTTTAAATCCATCGCCATCCATATCTGCCACCGACATGCCATACACTGGCGCAACCTGAACTTCGTTCGCAAGGGGCTTACCCATAAACTTCCCGCCTTCATTAATAAACAAAGTGGATTCAAAATGATAGGAATAGAACTTCTCTGATTTCTCTAATTGTTCCTTTGTAAAGATTTCATCCACAGACAACTCCCCGTAAGCTTTGTAAGTCAGGAATCTTTGATGAAAAGAAGGCAAGGTTCGGGTGAATAGGTCTCGGTCCGCATATGGCGCCAGCACGCCATATTTGTAATAACACAATATCGGTTCATAACTTCCATTTTCATCAAAATCATTGTAATAACACACAATTGGCTCATCTTCCGAGCCTTTTAGCACCGAATTCAAACCATAATTCCCGGCCGCTAAATCAATTTGGCCATCATTATTGAAATCACCGGCCACAACACTATTCCACCATCCATTGGTCTTTTCAAGACCATATTGTTTTGTTGCGTTCTTATAGCTCCTGCCGGTATTAATAAATACAGAAATGGGAAGCCACTCACCGCATAATATTAAATCAACCTTATCGTCTCCATTAATATCCGTAAAAAGCGCGTCAGTAACCATGCCATAGTTTTTCAAGGTGTCGCTCCACTCAGATGTCATGTCATGCAACAGTCCATCTTTATTCACAAGAATATAGTTTTCAGGAGAGCTCGGATATTGTTGATTTTTTACTCTGCCGGCAACAAAAAGGTCCATATCGCCATCATTATCTATATCAGCAGCTTTAACAATACCCTTGCTGTACTTCATTTCCGGAAGCATATCCGGATCTGCCCTTCTGAACCCGTTTCCTTGATTATTCATATAAATCCGGTCAGACAGCCACGGTGATCCTTGCTCAAATTCGTTGCTGCCTGATGTTATATAGAGATCAAGAAAGTTATCGTTGTTGAAGTCCACAAACAATGGCGAAACACTTTCATAGTTG
>CAYOYI010000057.1:8182-13910 GCA_964408105.1 uncultured Chitinophagaceae bacterium
ATCATGCCAGGGTTGATTCGTCATTTCTTGGAATGATGCATCTGTTTGTTGCAGATACAACAGGCCAGGCTGGCCTGCAGCACCGGCAACAAAAAAATCTTCGTAGCCATCATTGTTCACATCACCCACTGCAAGTCCCGGTCCTTCCCTGGATATCTTTTTGGGAATCATCTTATCCCTTTTGAAATCAACGAAGCCCGACTCTTTATTTACAAACTCAGGTGATAGCTTACCGGAAACCTGAGCGAAAAGCTTATCTTGCTGTGGCGGCACCGCTTGTTCCTGAAATGTTCCATTTTTTTCATCAAGCGAAATAGTTTGATCAGCCGAAATCTTGTTCAATTTTTCATACTTGCCGCTCAGCCACCAAACTTCAAGGCTGTCAACCCTTGATTTGTTTTTTAAACCAAAAAATAATGTTGGTTCTGAACTGGAATACCATCCTTGTGAATTTTGCAGTTGCTGAAACTGCATTTCACATTGAGCGTATATCTTGACTTTTGCTCCAAGACCATAAATATTCTTTCCCTCCCCTCTAAACTTAATTTTCAGGTAATGATGACGAAATAAGGACTTCCCGTTGTTCTTATATATGCTGGCCACCGAATCAGTATTACTTATGATCAAATCAGGATACCCGTCATTATCAAGGTCGGCATATGATGCCCCTTGGCTGGCTACCGGCTTTGATAAACCCCAGTCATCCGTTCGATCACTAAAAGTAAGGTCGCCATTATTTTCAAAAACGTAATTCGGCATTAAATAAATGGGCATTTGAGTAATAAGCTCTTTTGCATTATGCTCGTATTTATACAATTGAGGATCTTGCATATCGAAGGCAAGAGCAAGGTAACTCTGGTCGAAAACATCTCGCTTGACACCATTTGAAATGAATATGTCCTGAGTTCCGTCATTATTGAAGTCGCATCCTAATGCGGCCCATGACCAATCCGTGCGAGAAATATTTGCCATCTCTCCTACCTCGCTGAAGGTTCCGTCCGGGTTTTGTATCTGCAGCATGTTTCGGGACCTCTGTTGTGATTTGAATAAGTTGCTGATAATATGATCAAAAAACTCAACATCGGGATGCGCCATGTTGTTCTTTCTTCGCAAATGGTCAGGAGGCATCATTTCGGTAGAAACAAGATCCATTAATCCGTCATTGTTGAAATCTCCGAAGGTAGAGCCCATAGATAAAAATGGGACCAAATTCATGCGTTGATTTAATGACTCCACGAAAGATTTGTTGCCTGTGTTTATGAAGAGAAAATCTGCACGTAATAGATCATTGTTCACGTAAATATCCAGATAGCCGTCATTATTTATATCCGCAATGGATACTTGAAAACCGTCAGCATTTACATATCTAATGCCGCTTTCAACAGTGACATTGATAAACTTATCTCCAATGTTTTCATAAAGCTGGTTACAATTGACTGTATCAATCAAATTAGGATTAAGGTAATAAGGGAGATCAAAAGTATTATTAATGTCATCGGTTTGATTCACTACGAATAAATCCAAATCTGCGTCATTGTCATAGTCAAAAAAGCTTGCTATTTGAGAAGTGCCGTTGTCATCAATTCCGTATTCCGCTGAACGCTCTGTAAATGTTAGATCCCCATTGTTTACAAAGAACAAATTGCGTTTGTTTTTTTCTTGTTTGAATCCACCAACGCAAACATAAATGTCGAGATAACCATCCCCGTTCGCATCAGCCATAACAACACCATTATTCCATCCATTGTCAAAAATCCCCGCCTCTTTAGTAATGTCTTTAAACTTAAAATCTCCTTGATTCAGGTATAGCTTAGAAGGCACCATGTTACCGGCAAAAAAGAGATCCACTAAACCGTCATTATTTATGTCTCCGGTGGCCACACCTGCACCGGCATATATTAGATCGCTATCATAAATGCTAATATCTCCTGTATCAGTTATTACATTCTTAAAATCAACTCCATTATTACCCACTAACGTAAAGAGAGGATAATCCGGTGGGATTGATTGCTTTTTTTTACAAGAAATGCAAAAAAGAAAGAAGGCTAATACAACTATTTGCGCACTCTTAAAATGTCTCATAAACCAAGAACTTTTCAAGGTAAATTTAACAAAAACACTACTCACTGATTTTCAATAATAGAACGAGAATTGAGATTATCACCACAGCGCTGCTATGCTGTTTTTGATTTTCTCAAAACATAGTCAATTGCATGACCAACCTGATCAAACATAAATAAATTTTTCAGTGGAGAGTTAAACACATAATTCATTGAGAAATAGAACTTGCGATAAAAATCCTTCCGGTTCTTCGCAGCCTCTGAATTAAAAGCAGAATCCTTGAACTTATTTCGGTAAGGAATAAGGGAAAAGTCAATCAAGTCTTGAAATTTATTGTATAGCGGAGTTCCGGGGTAAACTTTAAGGGTATCAACCACAACGTAATTGAAACGCGCTTCATGGGCGAAACGAACGCTTGCTGCTATGTCTTCTGTCGTCTCGCCAGGAACCCCGGTCAGGAAGAAACCCATCATTTCAATACCTGCTTTTTTCACATTCCGCAGTTGACTGAGGGCATAGTCTGCCTTCATTCCTTTGTTAAGGATATCGAGAATCTTCTGACTTCCAGATTCCATTCCAATATTCACCCTTACGCAACCGGCCCGCTTCATCCACAAGAGCATTTCTTCATCCAGCATATCGGCTCGAGCAAGACAGGTCCACTTCAGATCAAGCCCCTTCTCAATCATCAATTTGCATATCCTAATAACCCGTGAAGGCATAACGGTAAACGTATCATCAATAAAACGAAGCGACCGGATCCCATGAATTTTTTTCAATATCATGATATGCTCTAAAACATTCTCCGGACTGAGCATCGTCAACTTAGTTCCAAAGGAATGAACGCAGTAATTACATTGATATGGACAACCTCGTGCAGTCTGTATCAAGCCAAAGGGTCTCGGCATGAAAGGCTCTGCGTAAAGATCGTTGTTCAACAAATCGTAGGCAGGAATTGGCAAGAGATCAGGCGAAGGTACTCGCGGCTCATGATTGCCAATCTGCACTTGACCATTGCCGGTTCTGTAAGCTATTCCGCCAACCCGATCAACCGGCTGCTTTAAAACCAATTGATTAATCAGTTTTGAGAAGATATCATCGGGTTCCCCAAAAATGACTATATCCGCATTGGAACACTCAAGAGTTTCCTTAGGAAAATTCGTAGGATAATGTCCGAAAAGAATAATACGCAGGTTAGGAAATCTGGCCTTCAATCGCTTTACTACCAGCACATCTTTATCATACAACTCAAAGCTGATAATGGACACTAAAACATCGGGTGACTCCTTTTCAATACATTTTGCCGTTTCTTCAAAATCTTTACCTTCAGCCACCGCATCCATAAAAGAAACATCCATACCCGAAACACATCTTGCAACTCCAGCCAATGAAGTAAGATCATGAGGAGGAAAAAAGAAACTTTCTGCAAACGAAGAGCACATGTACCTTCGTATAACCGGCACCTCAGAGGGTAAATTCAAGAAAGTGACTTTCATCTTTTTATTTGAATTGCTTCTTGGCAGTGATCATGAATAATCTAAGTTCGGTGTGTGACTATTTCCTTGCCATACAAGAAACCAAATCTCGCTTGAATCGGCAAATACAAAAACCATAAGGCGGAAAAAAATCTGTGCACCGCCTCTAAAACACTTAAAGGCGACTTCTCAATGAATGAAAGGTACGAATCAAGAAAGCGCAGGGTTTGAGCCCCCAGATACTGAGCGCACATCCATGTGCGTTTGTGATCGTACTCCTTTTTTAAAATGTCGAATCCCACTATAATTCTTCGCTCATCTGAGTTGTTCCAGGTTGTATGCAATTGGCAATCGCTGAACATGAGCACCTTGCCTTCCTCCCAGCATTTCGCCTCATTCCCAACCTTAATGCCGCATACCGGGTATCCGGCTGGAATTTTAATTCCCATGTGACATCTTATATTCACATTCGTGCCTCCATAATGAGGAAGAATGCTCGAATGCGGCTCCAATATTCCTATTGCCGCAAAGGTTACGTTTGGGATCTTGTTCAGGATGTCCCAGGTTTTTGGAAATTTCCGGCAATTTCTATACTGCATCCACTTGAAATTCATGAAATAAACATTCTTCCACGCGGTTTGGTCGCTTAAATCCGGTGGCGTGTAAGTAGAACGTCCTTGTATGCTTTTTCCCGAATCAAGAAAATTAAAAATTTCATCCCTGATAACCTGCCATTGATCTTCAACCATCTTCACCCATTCAAATTCTTTCGGATTGTAAAAACATGGGTGTGAACCTTCATATTGGGTTTCTTTTACAGTAAAAATCGGTGGTTCGGGGCCTTTGCTATCTTTCATTGAATCCCAGTTAATGGCTTTGCATCAAAAGTCAATTGATCCGCATGTTTTCATGGGTAAATGGACATAAAAGAATAGCAGGAACGGCAAGTTAATCCAATACTTTAGCTTAAACACAAGCTCAATCTCTTTATTTGTATTCTCTCACACTTTCGCTAATTTGCAACTTTCTCGATTTTTTGCATTCTTGTAACACTGCTAAAAGGAATGAAAGTCTGCTTAATCAGACCCCCTCAAGTAATGAAGATTTTTTCTACGCTGATGAAATCTTCACAACCCCTGGGGTTAGCCTATGTTGCTGCGTCCGTGAGGGCAGCCGGGCACAAGGTAACTGTTATTGATGCTATTGCGGAAAGTCCTGATAAGGTGAATCCGTTCCGCGATGACCTGGTAACGATAGGATTAAGCATAGAGGAAATTATTGAAAGGATACCTGATGATGTAAGCGTTATCGGCTTTAGTTCGATGTTTTCCATGAATTGGCTCAGTGACAGACTTTTGATTGATCGCGTTGGCGAAAAATTTCCAAATGCAGTATTAATTGCCGGAGGCGAGCATATAACTGCAACACCGGAGTTTTCCATTTCCAAAACTGAATATCTAACAGCGTGCGTACTCGGTGAGGGGGAGGAAGCAATCGTTGAACTTCTGGAAGCGATTAAGCAAAAGGCAGATTTGAATGAAGTGTCAGGCATCGTTTTCCGCCAGGGAGATAAGATCATCAGGACCGCTCCAAGAAAACGGATAAAAGATATTGGCACCATTCCGTGGCCCGCCTGGGACCTGTTCCCAATGGAAAAGTATTTTGAGCACAGTATAGTTTACGGTGTTGATCGTGGGAAGTCTGTGCCCATAATGGCCACACGCGGCTGTCCTTTCAGCTGCACCTTTTGCTCAAGCCCGGGTATGTGGGGAACGCGTTACATGATGCGGGAACCGGAAGACGTGGCTGATGAAATAGAATTCATGCAGCGCAATTATGGTATTGTGAATTTTGATTTCTTTGATCTTACTGCTATCATCCAAAAGCAATGGATAATCCGCTTCTGCAAGATCATTCTTGACAGAGGTATCCAAATGACCTGGCAAATTCCTGCAGGAACGCGCTCGGAGTCCATTGATGATGAAGTTGCTGAATATCTTTATAAATCAGGTTGCCGTAACATCACTTATGCTCCTGAGTCAGGTTCCCCGGAAATGCTGCGCACGATCAAAAAGAAAGTGGTTATTAAGAACAAGCTTCGCTCAATGGGCTACTCAAGCAGGGAAGGTTTAAACATCAAAAACAATATGATCATCGGTTTCCCGGATGAAAAGCATAAAAATATATGGGAA
>CAYOYI010000058.1:0-13868 GCA_964408105.1 uncultured Chitinophagaceae bacterium
TAATTCCTGCTTTACCAATTCCGCTGGTGATCACTTTTCCTTTACATTTCACGATAAGGTCAACTGCCTTTAACAGAGAATCATCAATCGGAATATTTTTTACCGCCTGACTTTCAACATCCAATATTTGCCGGGCTCTTTTCAGCTTATCCATTTTCCTTCCTCCCAGTCACGGGTATTAACAACCTTGTCTTCTATAAAGACATCAAATGCAGGTTTATCTAAACGAAGCTCGTGATACTTTACGCCCCACTCTTTAAACTGGCGCTCGGTGAGTTCCCTCCAGTTAATGCCGCTTTTCATACCGCGGGCTGTCCAGTATATTATAGTGTTGCCTTTTTCGAATAACTCATTAAACCGGTTAATATTTTGCCGAATCGGTTTTGCATTCGGGTAGTCTGTACCTTCCGTATGACAGATGGTGTTGTCCACATCTATATATATATCCATATCCGCCCAAAGCTATTGCTTTTTTAATTTTGAAAAAACCACACACTTGAAAGTAGGTTTATTCTTCGGGTCGTTCAATCCCATTCATATCGGGCATTTGATCGTTGCCAATCATTTCCTTGAATTTTCTGACCTGGAAGAAATTTGGTTTGTTGTCTCACCTCAAAATCCTCTAAAGAAAGATCAGTCTCTCCTTGACGCAAACTTCAGATTAAAAATGGTGAAGGCCGCATTGAACAGTAATGAAAAGTTTAAATGCTGTGAGGTGGAATTTAATCTACCGACTCCGTCTTACACAATTAATACGCTTACTTACCTACGCAAGAAATATCCCTGGCTTGACTTCACTCTTATAATGGGGTCGGATTCAATCGAATTATTCGATGAATGGATGGATTATAAAGACATTCTCACTTCCTTTCCTATTTATGTTTATCCGAGAAGAGAACATCCTGCTAAGAACTGGAAGACTAAAAAGAATGTTACCTTTTATGATTTTCCTTATCTTGATATATCCGCCACTTATATCCGGGAATGTTTAAGACAAAAGAAATCGGTTCAGTATATGGTGCCTGACAGAGTTTTTGCAGTGCTCCAAAAAGAAGCAGTTAAATGAACTGAATATGTTGGAACCTGTGTTAAAAGCTGTGAATAATGTGTTAGGATTTGATCTTAAAAATGTGGGTTACTGAATTGGTAAAAAATCATGTGGGTAATAATTCAGCTATCCACCGTTTTGAGGAGGTTTTCTAACACAGAGATGGTAAGTATTTTCAAACAGGCGGGTTTCCCAACATGTGTGGATTGAGTATAAAAAGCATTGAGAATCAACTGAAAGATATAAATAGAGGATGTGGTAAACTGATGATAGAAAAGGGATAACGCAATATGCAAGTACCGGACGATCTTTTTATGTACAAATTCACGCGGCTAATAAGTAATGATAATTTTCTTTTAAAGAAATACAATTAATACATGAATTCAGTTACTGTTGATACAGCAAGAAAAAATATACAAACCAAAGGATTCCTTGATTTGGAAATAGACACTTCGCTCGATCTGTTTAAAGAAATAGAAAAGCTAAAAAAAGAAAAAAATGCCGTTATTCTTGCGCACTATTACCAGGATGCGGATATCCAGGATATTGCTGATTACATTGGCGACAGCCTTGGCTTATCTCAACAGGCAGCGGAGACAAAAGCCGATATGATCGTTTTTGCCGGAGTTCATTTTATGGCGGAAACGGCAAAAATTCTTTCTCCGCAAAAAAAGGTGGTTATTCCTGATTTAAAGGCCGGATGTTCCTTAGCTGATGCCTGTCCTGCAGGTGAGTTTGCAAAGTTTAAGGAAAAGTATCCCGATTATGTAGTTGTTACCTATGTGAATAGTTCCGCAGCAGTTAAAGCCATAACTGACATTTGCTGCACTTCAACCAATGCAGTTCAGGTTATTGAGAGTATTCCCAAGGATCAACCGATAATTTTTGCGCCTGATAAAAATCTTGGAAGGTATCTGGCAAAAAAGACCGGACGGGATATGGTGTTGTGGAACGGCACTTGTATGGTACATGAAATTTTCTCTCTGGAGAAAATCACCAAGCTAAAAGAGAAACACCCCAACGCCTTATTTATTGCTCACCCTGAATGTGAAGAGGCTGTTTTAGAAGTAGCTGATTTTATAGGAAGTACAACCGGACTTTTGAATTACACGATAAAAAGCCCTGTAAAGGAGTTTATAGTGGCCACAGAGGCGGGAATTCTTCACCAGATGCAAAAGAGGTCACCGGATAAAACTTTTATTCCTGCGCCACCCAACAACACATGTGCATGTAACGATTGCCCGCACATGAAATTAAACACCCTGGAGAAACTTTACCTGTGTATGGAACATGAATTACCGGAAGTCACCTTGCCGGAAGATATAATCAAGAAAGCAAGAAAACCAATTGAAAGGATGCTTGAGATTTCAGCGAAGCACAAGTTATAATTTACCCTGGGCGAGGTCTTTCACCATCCCTGTAATTTCTTCAAGCCGGCCATTATTCAGAGAGTAGAATACAAACTTTCCATCACGCTCGGTTTTTACCACTCCGGCATTTCGCAGAATAGCCAGATGCTGTGAAGCGATAGACTGCTCAAGGCGCATCTTGATATATATGTCAGTAACCGTAAGCTTTTTATTCACCTGGAGAAGTTTGATTATGTCGCGTCTTACTTTATGGTTGATAGCTCTCAGATTAATAAAAGCTTTACGCATATCATCAAAATCAGGAATAAGGTCGCGGTTGATTCGGTTGGACTTTTCGATTGTAGAAGTGATCATAATTGTTTTTTTAAAAAAGCACTACGTAAAAAACCGTAGGCAATATAAATTAGTTCTTTTTAGGAACAAAGTTTTTGAAATAATTTATTTGGGAATCTTTAACCAAACCGAATTTCTTTTCTTTAAAACTCCTGAAAGATAAGCCAGCCATATGCTTTGAAGAATTTTGAATATCCAAATACTCAAAATCACCTTCTGTAAGGTTTCCCTGAACTTTCGTCACTCCATTTCCAAATAAATAACTCTTGGACTTATTGAGATGCTGTTTAAGATACTTAAGGGAACCATCCCTTGATTTGGGAGGATAGATTTCGTTAAGTTCAGAATCATAAAGCGCGGTGAAAACCTCACTTTTAACTGAACTGATCAAGGGACAATATAGAGCATCCTTATCTTTAGTCTTATCCAGAGCGCCAGTTGTCATGGCTAAAAAAGTAGGAACAGCTATTAACGGTTTATCAAGCGCGTAGCAAATCCCCTTGGCAGCCGCAACACCGATCCTCAACCCGGTAAAAGAACCTGGGCCAGAACTTACAGAAACCGCATCTATATCAGAAAGCTTTATTCCACATTCAGTAAAAAGTCGCCTGATTAAAACCGTAAGCAATGAAGAATGGGAATTTGCTTTCTCTTCATCAAGAACTTTTAATGGTTTTTCATTTTCAGCTAGGCACACTGAGCATATTTCTGTAGCAGTTTCAATGTTCAGAATGAGAGCCATTTAAAGTAGAAGCAAAGTTAGAGAAGCGGCTAAAAGGTGATCTTGAAATCCAATGTTTCTTCAGCCCGCTTCACAACCACCGTTGTCGTATCACCCTTATTAAACCGACTTAATGCTTTCATGTATGACATCATGTCTCCTATAGTATATTCCCCTAATCGGATCACAACATCTCCGGTTTTCAACCCGGCAACCGAAGCGGGCTTACCTTCTGTAACCCCATCTATTCTCACCCCCTCATCACTGAACATATAATCAGGAATGATACCAAGGGTCACTTTGAACCGCGGTGTTGATTGGCTTGTATCCGCTGCGACTGCAGTGAATTTGATCCTGCCGTCATCATTCAGGCTGTCAACCAAGGCATAGGTGAGATTGAATATAGAAACCATTCCATCGTAATTTACCAAGAGAGCATCATCGCTGGGCTTGTGATAATCCTGGTGGGCACCTGTGAAAAAATGCAGCACCGGAATATCCTTCAAATAAAAAGAAGTATGATCAGACGGACCGATTCCTGAGGCAGATGTTTTAATGGTTATACGGTCGGTAGGAATATTCATCACCACTTGCCAAGCAGGAGATGTTCCATAGCCATTCACTTCTATTTTTCTGTCAGCAGTGTCAAGGCGGCCCACCATATCAAAATTCAGCATGTAATTGACCTTTTTTATGTCATCACCCATGAAGTTGACAAACTGCTTGGATCCATATAGCCCAAGCTCTTCACCGGAAAAAGCAACGATAACATAGTTGTTATTATTCAGCTCGGAGGATTTCAGCTTTCGTGCAAGCTCAGTTATCATCGCCACACCGCTTGCATTATCATCAGCGCCATTGTGTATTGCGCTTTCTCCGCGATGAAGAGAGCCAGTGGATTTTCCACCAAAGCCCAAATGATCATAGTGCGCGCCAAGAACTACAGTAGTAGCCGCTCTGTTATCTATCCATCCGGCAACATTATTACCGGTCTTTTCAATTATGATTAGTTCGGTTGATAGTTCTGCTTGAAGTTTGTTAACCTCTTGGATATCATCCCATGCGTGGTTCTTCATAAAAACCACAGGAACTGACAGGGCGTGAATATTTTTATCCAGCATCTGCGCTGGATTATCAATAGAGTCTTCGGTTGAATAAAAGATTATACCTGCCGCTCCCTTCGAAATTGCGGCTTCCGCTCTTATTCTAAGATCAAGGTACCTTCCAAACTTTGAGTGAGGGCTATCACCCGAAGGAGTTGAAACATTGATCAGAAAAATTTTGCCAGTAGCCTTTTTGATTTTTCCATAGTCGTCATATTTCAAATCTGGTGCGACAATACCATATCCTGCATTCACACATTGTCCTGAAATATTTGCGTTTGAGGAGAATGCTAAAGGGTAATAATCCTTATCCAAAGTGAAAGCTTTCCCTCCAGCAATCAGCTTGTTGTTTTCGCCAATCAGTCTGCCGTCAATAAAGTCAAAAGGCGCAAGATAAGAACCGTCAGCTCCGGCAGGTTTTAACCCGATTGATTTAAACTGATGAGCTATATAAGCAGATGCCTTCTTCTCTCCTTCGGTGGCGGTGCCCCTCCCTTCGAGGGAATCATCCGACAGATAATACACGTGATACTTGAAAGTGCTTAGCAGGTCGCCATTCATACTGTCAGATTGAGTGGCAGCATCGAAAGCGAAGCAAAGAATTAAAAAGGAACTAAAAACAGAGGCTCGAAACACGGATCAGGGTCTTAGCAGCGCTGAATATTTTTCAGGATCATTAAGAGCCTCGATGGCAGCTTTCAGGTCAGGATCATGCTCGAAGCCGCTTTCGATCCTTCCTGTCCGGTAGTAATAGCGTCCAACTATTTCTTCTTCCAGCAAACTTCTGATCTCTTTCTTGTGTTTGATCAGGTCCTTCTCTTTGTCGTGCATAATGCTGCTCTTGAGTTTTTCAAAATCAGGCTTAATGCCCTCGTAGTATTTTTCATCTTGGGAGCTCTTTTCAAACTGCTCAAGTAATTCCTCGCTTTTGGTTGTGTAGTCGTAGTCCTTATCGGCAAGATAAGCAACGAAATCATCGTACTCTTTATCAGTGATGGAGAAATCCTTTGCCGCAGCAATCTCCTTGTGCTCTGCATGATAAATTGTAGCGTAATTGAAGATCAGGTTGTTTTGCAGTAAGGCAATGGTAATCTTGTTGAGCCTCTCCGGTTCTATCAGGATGTCAGGGTCGATACCGCCACCATCATACACGGTCCTTCCGCTTGCTGTTTTAAACGCTACCTTCAGCGAATCTGGAATCTTGATCACGCTGCCGGTTGAATCACGTTCGGCATAATTGATTGCCTGGATGCACCTTCCGCTCGGGATGTAATACTTAGCCGTTGTTACTTTCAGCTTCGTGTTGTAGGTAAGCGAGCGTGTTGTTTGCACCAGGCCTTTGCCGAAAGTTTTCTGTCCGACAATAATTCCCCGGTCAAGATCCTGAACGCAGCCTGAAACGATTTCGGAGGCTGATGCGGATCCTTTATTCGTGAGTACCGCAAGAGGAATTGCGGCATCTACAGAGGGGTTTAGTGTCTTGAATGATTTATCCCACTCCTTTACCTTACCTTTTGTGCTCACAATTTCCTGGCCCTTATTCACGAAAACATTTGAAACATTAACAGCCTCATTCAGCAACCCGCCCGGGTTTCCCCTGAGATCAAAAACAACACCTTTTAGATTGGGAGAGGTTTGCCTCAGATTGTCAAGCGCGTTTTTTACTTCGTTGCCGGCATTCTCTGTGAAGTTGGAGAGCCTGATGTAGCCGATTTCGTCATTTACCATTCCCGCATACTGTACGTTGTAGATTTTAATCTCTTCGCGGGAGATCATCACGTCCATTTCTGTTTCTGAGCCGCCTGCGGCAAGCCGCTTCAACTTCACTTTTACCTGAGTGCCAGCCTGACCCTTCAACAATTTGCTTACTTCGTCAGTATCTTTTCCCTTGACTGATTTTCCATCAATCTCAATGATCTGATCTCCTGCCATTAATCCAGCCTTGTCAGCAGGGAAGTCTTTATATGGCTCCGCTACAACAACCCAATCCCCGATCTTGCGGATCAGCGCACCAATGCCGCCATATTTCCCCGTAGTCTGCAGTCTGTAATCCTCCATCTCAGCTTCTGAAATGTACTGAGTGTAAGGATCGAGAGATTCAAGCATTGCATCAATTCCGGAACGAATTAGCTTACTTGGCTCTACTTCATCTACATAGTAAGAATTAAGTTCTTTGTAAAGCGTGGCGAAAATGTCGAGGTTCTTAGAGATCTCGAAATAATTATTTGCGGTAAACGCCATCGGCAGCGTGGCCAGGCAAACTAATGACAGGATTATAGCAAAGCGCTTCGCTTTTTTTGTGAAAGATTTTTTCTGCATCATCTGATTTTACTCTTAAAAACGAAAAATTAAACCGATAGATTTAAAAGGAAAACAAAATTCGATAAATAAACTCAAAACAGCCGTCAGTTAGTATTCTGAGCAGACAAGATTTAAGGTTGTTTAACAACCGATTCTCATCGAATGCTGCCAAAATAACTTTGGAACGATAGTTGACTAAGAGGGATTTCTTATTCAATAGATAAATTTCCCATGGCAACCTTACAAGCAGTTTCTAATGAAGTATCATCACACGAATCAAGCAGCGGGGTAACTCACGGAGGAGACTTCGAAATTCTGGATGCTTATTCAAAGGCTGTAATTGCCGCCTCTGAAAAAGTAAGTCCGGTAGTAGTTCATATCAAAGTCACAAAAGCTGCAAGTTCTGCGGGCAGATATCGAGCCAGACAAAGAGAGAATACCGGTTCAGGCTCAGGATTCATAATTAGTCCCGAAGGATTTGTTGTGACAAATAGTCACGTGGTGAGCGGGTCGCAAAAAATTGAAGTTTCACTTCCCGATGGAAGGAGCTTTAAAGCCGATCTGGTAGGAAACGATCCCTCCACTGACCTTGCAGTTGTTAAGATATATGCTCATGAATTGAAAGCCATCAAATTCGGAGATTCATCAAGGTTGAAAGTAGGACAGCTTGCTATTGCTATCGGAAATCCTTACGGATTTGAGTACACCGTTACGGCAGGAGTAATTGGAGCATTGGGCCGCACGCTTCGCTCTAACACCGGCAGGCTCATTGATAATGTTATCCAGACAGATGCAGCGCTTAATCCGGGAAATTCGGGCGGCCCGTTAGTAAACTCAATTGGAGAAATAATCGGCATCAACACCGCCATTATTCTACCTGCACAGGGAATTTGTTTTGCGGTGGCTTCAAATACAGCTCAGTATGTTATTGGAAAATTGATGACGGAGGGACGGGTGCGCAGGGGCTATTTAGGCATTGCCGGACAGCTCATCAATTTTCGCGAGAGAATAACCAATCTTCACAAGTTGTCAACCAAGTCGGGCATTCTGATACAAAACGTTGAAGCTGATAGCCCTGCATATAATAAGGAGCTAAGCCAGGGAGACATCATTGTTGGTTTTCAGGGAAAACCGGTTTCTAATATTGACGATTTACACCGGCTGCTTGACGAATCAACTATCGGTAATAAAGCTGCTTTGAATATTTTGCGAAAAGGAAAGTTGGATACGGTGGAAGTTATTCCCGGAGAGTTAATTTAATCAGCGGGTCTTTCGTTCCACCTGCCGCAGTATCAAATATCCGAGCAGGCCGACAGGTCCGAGAAACAAAGTGAATACGAGAGCAGGGATGATCTTTAAGTGGCGGATACCATTTTCCTGTGCATCTTTCACTTCCCAGGCTCCTATAAACAAGTCGAATATGAGGTAGTGAATCCAGCCCGCAAGCAATACTGAATCGGTTGCAAAAGCATTGCGAATCGCCTCGAGCGATCCCATTCCGCCTTCAACGGTGCCGAAGTTGGAGAATATCAGATAAGCATAACATAATCCAAGAAAATAGGGATAGGCATACGAGTAAACAATATAATGCGTGAGTTTGCTTTTCGGAGCAAATATCAACAGCGCCCATGCTGGCAGTACAGAGAGGTTTGCAATTTTAAAAAGCAATGCGTAGTCCATAAATAAGAGATTGTTGATTTTAATATCACTGACAAGTTACGCAAAGGGGTTAAATTCAGGTTCCATAAAAGTATTATTTATGAAAACACTTGTTGTTGTGTTGATCACCACCTGTTTATTGGTTGAAGCTGTTGCACAAGATCACCAGCAGGCGTTCAATGAATTTAATTATGAACGCGAAGAGATAGGCAGAAAAAGCATGCTCGCGCTCGGTGGCATTGCGGCAGTGAACATCCTGGCAAGCACTCCGTTGATTTTTGTGACAAAAGATGACTGGAGTTACTTCAACCAAATGAACGTGTACTGGAATGTGATCAATCTCGGAATTGCATTCGGGGGCTATTTCGGTGCAAAAAAAAATCGCAGTAAGGTTTTCACGCCATTTCAATCATTTGAGAAGCAAAAAGCCTCCGAGCGACTCTTTCTTTACAACTCGGGTCTTGACATTGCCTATATGACAACCGGATTATTTCTTAACACACTCTCGTACCGGATTAATAAGGTCAGCGATCTGCTAAAAGGGTTTGGCAATTCGATGATGTTACAAGGCGGAATCTTACTGGTGTTTGATGTGGTGATGTATTTGGTGCACAAGAAGCATGGGAAGAAAAATCTGCCAGGGTTATTTGAGAAGCTTGAGTTCAGTTCAAATACTGGGAGTATAAGGTTCTGAGAGCGTCCTTAAAAATGTTCAGATAAGAGCATAAGTGGTAAAAAAGGGGCTGAGCAAATTATGCCGCATATTCTAAATTGCCTGACCAATTAAAATTCTAAATCAAAAAGTTAACCATGAAAGAAAAATTACCGCTTTGGAGTATTATTTGTTGCTTGGTTTCCCTGAATTTTTGCGCGGATTTGCAGGCACAGGGCTGTCTTCTTGTGAAAGACTCGATCATTGCCGGTTCAAGAGCTACCAGGCATACAGAGTACATCTATGACAGTTCAAATAAACTCGTCAGGATAAATTATACTGATTCAGCATTAACCTCTGTAAGCTCTTATGATACGATATTCTACAATGGATCGGGCCAGCTGGATAAAATGGATTATTACACGAAGGATAGTACCGGCTGGAGTTATCAAAGAACATTTGCATTTATTTATACGAGCGGGAAACTAACGCGTCTGAATGCAACTGGTGTAAAGTCAGGAGTAAATTGGGCTATGGCGCATGATATCACTTATAGCGGTAATGACATTCAAAGTATTGTTCTTGATAATGCCTCACTTATGGGTAATCCGGACGGGTTTCGGGGTTCTTTCAAGAATATGGTGTGGCAGAATGGGAATGTGCAGTCTCTCAGATTGGTGGTTTTGACAGACTCTGCGGAACTTTCCATAACGTATGACAGCAAGGTGAATGTATTGCCAACAGGAATAATAGCCGAAGGCGCCCCGGATATTTTTCTTACTAGAACCACAAACAATATGCTGCTTGCCACTATCACCTCACTAAGCGGTAGCACCTTAGCTGGTCAGCCGGCAGCAGTAGGCGATACTATTCTTGGCAGATCTTATACTTACAACAGTTCAGATCTGGTGGAAACATCTATCATGCTACCCTCAGTTTTTGATTCCAAAACGTCAACCTCCTTGCATTTTTATGATTGCCCGTCAGGCATAGGATTTAACAATCCCAAAGAAATTGTTGTTTATCCGAATCCTGCCAATGATATTATTACAATTGGAAACGTACTGATTACAGATACGAAGGTTAGCGTAAGGATTCTTGACTATGCTGGAAAAGAGATAGCCAGGCAGGACATTTCGAAAAACGCGCCATCTATTGGTATCGGGAAGCTGAAATCGGGAGTTTACTTTGTTGAAATAATCACAAACGATCAAATCTACCGAGGAAAGTTTATCAAGCAGTAGGTTTTATTAGTTCCTTTGTTTATAATGGGTTAAGAAGTCGCGATTTTTTAATGAATCGTGCGGGAAAAGGTGCATCAAAAAACTAACTTTGCCCGAATCTTTTCCTGAGAAAAATGCCCAAAGACAAATCCATTAAATCCGTCCTGATCATAGGCAGCGGACCGATCATTATCGGCCAGGCCTGTGAATTTGATTATTCCGGCTCACAGGCTTCACGCTCATTACGCGAGGAAGGAATTGAAGTCACGCTCATCAATTCCAATCCTGCAACTATAATGACCGACAACGTTACTGCGGATCATATTTACCTTTTGCCGCTTGAGGTAGAATCACTAAGGCAAATACTTGAAGAACAAAAAATTGATGCGGTATTGCCCACCATGGGAGGACAGACCGCCTTAAATCTCTGCAAGGAAGCAGATGAAGTAGGGCTTTGGAAAGAATTTGGAGTTAAGCTAATCGGTGTGGATATAAACGCAATTGACCTCACCGAAAATCGTGAAAGATTCCGCCAATTGATGATTGATTTGGGGATTGGTGTTGCAAAATCAAAAATCGCAAATTCTTTTCTTGAGGGTAAAGAGGTGGCTCAGCAGATTGGCTATCCTTTGGTGATCCGCCCGTCATACACGCTTGGCGGAACGGGTGGCAGCTTTGTTTTGAAAAAAGAGGAGCTGGAAGAAAAACTCCAGCGAGGCCTTTCGGCATCACCAACGCATGAAGTTTTAGTTGAGCAGGCAGTCTTGGGATGGAAGGAATTCGAGTTAGAACTGCTGCGCGACCGCAACGATAATATCGTGATCATTTGTACGGTTGAGAATTTTGATCCGATGGGAATACATACGGGTGATTCCATTACTGTTGCACCAGCCATGACGCTTTCTGATACCGCATTTCAGAAGATGCGCAACATGGCAAAAAGGATGATGCGTTCGCTTGGAAATTTCTCCGGAGGCTGCAATGTACAATTTGCGCTCAATCCGGAAACAGAAGATATCATTGCGGTTGAGATAAATCCCCGTGTGTCGCGGTCATCAGCCTTGGCTTCTAAAGCGACAGGGTATCCAATTGCAAAAATTGCAGCCAAGCTGGCCATTGGTTATTCGCTGGATGAATTGAAAAACCAGATCACCGGCACGACCTCTGCTTTCTTTGAGCCGGTACTTGATTATACGGTGGTGAAAATACCCCGCTGGAATTTCGACAAGTTCAAGGGAAGTGATGAAACGCTCGGATTGCAAATGAAATCAGTGGGTGAAGTGATGGCAATTGGAAGAAGTTTTATTGAAGCGGTTCAGAAGGCTTGCCAATCGCTGGAGAATAATCGTATCGGCCTGGGAGCTGATAAGAAAGGTTGGTCGCGTACCGAAGATATCATACACGGGCTCGAACACCCTTCCCATGATCGCATCTTCCGCATTAAAGATGCATTCCATCTTGGAGTGCCGGTGAAAACCGTGCAACAACTCACCAGGATTGACCCGTGGTTCCTTCTACAGATCCAGAAGCTCGTACATGCCGAGCAGCAGTTAAAAAAATATTCACTCAATGAGATTCCACGCGACTTTTTCTTCGAAGTAAAACAACTTGGCTATTCTGATGAGCAGATTGCACATCTTCTCGGCAACACCACGGAAGATGAAGTGTATGAACGCAGAAAGAAGTTAGGCATTACGCGAGTTTACAAATTAGTGGATACCTGCGCGGCTGAATTCGAAGCGAAAACGCCTTACTACTATTCGACTTTTGACCAGGAAAACGAAAGCATCAGCACTGATAAAAAGAAGATAATAGTGCTTGGCTCGGGTCCTAACCGCATCGGGCAGGGTATTGAGTTTGATTATTGCTGTGTTCATGGGGTGCTTGCCATTCGTGAATGCGGCTACGAAGCCATCATGATCAACTGCAATCCGGAAACCGTTTCCACGGATTTTGATATTGCGGATAAACTCTATTTCGAGCCTGTCTTTTGGGAGCACTTGCGGGAGATTATTGAGTTTGAAAAGCCGGAAGGAGTGATCGTGCAGCTTGGCGGGCAAACTGCGCTGAAGCTCGCTGAGAAGCTTTATAAGTATGGAGTGAAGATCATCGGGACGTCATTTGCAGACATGGATGTTGCGGAGGATCGCGGCTCTTTCTCAGATAAATTGAAAGAACTTGACATTCCGTATCCGAAATATGGCGTGGCCCACAGTGCTGAAGAAGCGCTGGTTGCGGCAAAGCATGTCGGCTATCCGGTGCTGGTGCGCCCGTCTTATGTTTTGGGCGGGCAGCGAATGCGGATCGTTATCAATGACGAAGAGTTGGAGCGCACTGTTTTGAAACTGTTGAAGCATCTACCCGATAACAAAATATTGATCGACCATTTTCTTGACCGTGCGGAAGAAGCGGAGATTGATGCGATATGTGATGGGGAAGACGTGCAGATCATGGGCATCATGGAACATATTGAGCCTGCGGGCATTCACTCCGGTGATTCGAGCGCGGTACTGCCGCCCTTTAATCTCCCGGAGGAAGTGGTAGAAACGATGAAGGCTTACACAGTAAAGGTTGCACGGGCGCTGAAAATAAAGGGACTCATCAATATCCAGTTTGCAATCAAGGATAATAAAGTATATGTGATCGAGGCGAATCCGAGGGCTTCACGCACTACGCCTTTCATTTGCAAGGCATATAAGATTCCGTATCTCAATGTTGCTACCAAAGTGATGCTTGGTAAAGCCAAGCTGAAAGATTTCAAATTCAAGCCGAAGCTGAAAGGATTTGCTATCAAAGAACCGGTATTCTCGTTTGACAAATTCCCTGGAGTAAATAAAGAACTCGGCCCTGAAATGAAATCAACAGGGGAGGCGATCCGATTTATCAAAGACCTGAAAGATGATTACTTCCGCAAGCTCTACAGCCAGAAGTCAATGTGGCTGAGTAAGTAGCATTCCGAGTGCGCTGTGGATGAAATACGGTCAACTTGTGAAGCAAGCCTGTTGAGAATATTAATTTTTACCCGCAGAGGTTTTCATATCCTGTACGTGCTGATTGTGGATGGCGCGAGCCGGGTGATGGGTTTTGGGTGGAAGGGGAGGAAGTATTAACGGCTCAACTCCCTCGTTAACGCCCTCTCATTATCGAGCCATAAATTAAAAAAGAGCTTTTGATCCGCATTACATCCAACACATATATTACTATATCTCTCATCGCCTGCCCCGGCTCCTTATAGATCAGGCATAAAGTCATATCAAACTCACCCCATCCGGTAATGAATGGCTCCTATCCCATATCGGATGACTTCAATTTGGTATCGCTTTGATGTTATCCGGTATCGGATGACCTTCATGTCATATCGGATGACTTCAATTCGGTATCGCTTTGATGTTATCCGGTATCGGATTGAACCTTCCTAAAAAAACTTGACACTTTTTGAGGTAGTTACTAAAAGTGTT
>CAYOYI010000059.1:0-13768 GCA_964408105.1 uncultured Chitinophagaceae bacterium
TAGCTTAAGACTTTAGGGGCTTTCTTTAAGCCAGCGCTTGCGATATGGGTTTTTTGTTGCAACCCCCTGATTCGCTGCCCCCCTTGCAGGGTGACGAATAGAAAAATTTTTACTTTTGCTGCATGAAAATGATAAAACTTCTACCGGTCACCACACTTGCTGTTTTGTTAATGGGCTGTCCTTATGGAGCTGAAGTTCCGTTGGACGGACCTTCCGTAAAGATTGACAAGAACCTTCTGGGTGAATGGGAAAGCAAAAGTTCCCAAGACTACAATTTTACCGTTTTCAAGGATAATGAATACACCTATAAAATACTAAAAGTAAAGGTTGAAGGCCACGGTGATGCACACGATACGTCAACTTATAAAGCATATCTTGTTGACCTAAATGGTACAATGTTTCTGAGTTTGTGGGACGCTTCAGCAAGTAAGAAAACCTACTTGTTCTACAAATATGAAATGGCCCCCAGCGGAGCAAAGGCAACGCTGACCCCGGTGACGGATAACATTGACGAGAAATTCGAGACATCAAAGGAACTGAAAGCTTTCTTTCTGAAGTATATGAGCTTAAGCTTCTTTTACGACAAGGATCCGGATGTGTACCTGAAAAAGGAATGATCAGAATTCTCATATTTTTCTTTTTAATCTGAAATTTCTTTCCGAAGTTTACTGTACTCTCCGCTATTAGTTAAAAAAATCTACTGTCATGAAAAAGTCGTCACTGCTACGGATGCTTGCAGTTATTTCTTTATTGCGGGAATCGAAATACTGGCTACTGCTGTCAGCGATGATGCTATCCGCCCTTAATACAAATACATTTGCTCAACATTCGGTTGCGAGAGAATGGAACGAAGCTCTGCTCAATGCTATCAGAAAAGACTTTGCGCGCCCCACCGTTCACGCCCGTAATCTATTTCAGATTTCCGCTGCTATGTATGATGCCTGGGCGGCTTATGATTCTGTTGCGATTCCATATTTTCTTGGAGACACTATTGAAGGGTTCATTTGCCCGTTTACCGGAGTTAATCCTGCAGTGGATATTCAGGCTGCACGCGAAGAAGCCATAAGTTATGCAGCCTATCGAATGATAAAACACCGGTTTCAATTATCACCCGGGATAGGTATTACTTATCCGGCCATCGATTCCATGTTTGCCGCTATGGGCTATGACTCCGCTTATCATTCAATAAATTATGCTGATACGCCTGCTGCGCTGGGAAACTATATTGCTCAGCAAATGATTGCCTTTGGCCTGCAAGATGGCTCGAACGAACAAGGCATCTATGCAAATACGCACTATACCCCAAGGAATCCTCCATTGGCGCCTACGATGCCGGGAAATCCCTATGTAATTGATCCCAACTTATGGCAACCGCTCAGTCTTGATTTATTTATTGATCAAAATGGAAACATAATTCCGGGAAGCACACCAAAATTCCTAAGCCCTGAATGGGGTGATGTAATTCCATTTTCACTAAGACATTCCCAAAAGACTGTTTATATCCGGGATACCAACCAATATAATGTTTATCTCGATCCGGGTTCACCGCCATTGCTTGATACAGCAAACGGTGGCGGGCTAACCGCTGAATACAAATGGACGTTCTCATTGGTAGCTATATGGTCATCAATGCTTGACCCAGCGGATAGTGTAATGCGGGATATCTCTCCCGCTTCCATAGGAAACGTGCAGAGCTACCCAACGTCAATACCGGATCAGCGCAATTTTTATGATGTTTTTGGAGGCGGTGATTATGGTATTGGCCATCAGTTGAATCCAAAAACAGGACAACCTTACACTCCTCAAATAGTACCGCGGGGTGATTACGCGCGAGTGCTCGCTGAATTCTGGGCTGACGGGCCAAACTCAGAAACTCCACCCGGACATTGGTTTACGATTTTAAATTACGTTAACGACCATCCACAGCTTCAAAAAAAATGGAGGGGGCAAGGCCCCGTCCTTAATGATTTAGAATGGGATGTGAAGTCATATTTTGTTCTTGGCGGTGCAATGCATGATGTAGCGATTACAGCCTGGGGTATTAAAGGATGGTATGATTATGTACGTCCGATTTCCGCAATACGGTATATGTGCGATCAAGGTCAGAGTTCTGATTCTACTTTGCTCAATTATTCCAGGAATGGAATTCCTTTGGTTCCGGGTTATATAGAACAAGTAAAGCCTGGAGAATTTTTAGCTGGGCCGGGTAATCAGCACGCCCACAAAATAAAATTGAGAGCATGGAAAGGACCAAGCTACGTTGCAAATCCAGATACTAATGTTGCCGGTGTTGACTGGATACTTGCCGAAAACTGGTGGCCCTATCAAAGACCAACTTTTATAACTCCACCCTTTGCCGGTTACATCTCCGGGCACTCGACTTATTCACGTACCGCTGCGGAAGTACTCACCGCAATAACCGGTGATGAATTTTTTCCCGGAGGAATGGGCGAATTTCAAGCTCCCATGAATCAATATCTTGTCTTTGAGGACGGGCCAAGCGTGGACGTCACTTTACAATGGGCAACTTATCGTGATGCCTCCGATCAGTGCAGCCTGTCCAGAATTTTTGGAGGTATTCATCCGCCTGCAGATGATATTCCAGGCAGGCATATTGGTATTCAATTAGGGCCTCAGGTGATAGAATTTGCGGAGCAATACATGGATTACAGAAGGCCTAAAGTATTAATGATCACACCCAGCACCGCCTTAATAACTGACGCAGATACCGGAAATTCAAAATTCAGCCTCGCAATTGCATATAGCAAGCCAATGGATACCACAATCATTCCGCAAGTTATTTTCCCGGTAGAAAATCCTATTGGAAGGACTCTCGCTCATATTTCGGCAATCAATGGTTGGGTAGATAGCGCCACTTTCGTGATCGGCTATGACGTTGCTGATTCTTCGGAAACACTTAAGAACATTGACGTGAAAGTAAGCGGGGCGAGAGATAAAAATGGTAATATCCAAATCGAGTTTTCTGATGCAAACAAATTCAGCATTGACACTGAAAATCCTAATTTGATTTCCGTCACTGCTAATGTAGATACGATCACAAATATTAACATAGGAAGTGCCACCTTCAAACTCGAGATGATATTTGATGAAAACATGGATACATCATTTAAGCCCGCAGCCATATTCCCTGTTGAAAATCCGCTGGCAAATGTTTTGTCATATAACATGTCCTATAGTCATTGGGTTGATCAAACCACTTTTTCTGCAGCGTATGACGTAGCCTACTTCCTTGAAACATTGCTAAACATCGATATCGAGGTTGATGTTTGTGAGGATATTGCCGGTAATGAATTGCTGCCTTTTTTTGTGGCAGACAAGTTCAGCATTGATATTCAGGATACAACGGTAGGTATAAATATAGCCAGCAAACCTACAATCAAAATTTATCCTAACCCACTCACCGATCAGCAAATATTGACCATTACCCTGAATGACCCTATTAGCGATCTTCGATTGGAATTAGTTAACTGCCAGGGTAAAAGCCTGATTACGAGAATTCTAAATCAACAAGTGAACGCGGTAAATCTATCGCCAGGAATGCCAGCTGGAATATATTTTGTCCGGCTTATTGGAAATAGTTCAGAGTGGTCTTCAAAAATTCATTTACTAAAGCAATAAGAGCAATCAATTGCATCTTCCCGGCTTCTATTTTTATTTCAAAAAAAAATCAATTAGTTTTTGCCTGAGAATAAAATTAGCGTTATATTGAAATTGATTTTTTTATTCAGTCGTCCTACTATGCAGAAGTCTGCAAAGGTTGTTTATTTGCCATTATCCTGCTTCTTAGGAGGTGTTCCCTCAGACGATGCAATAGGTTCGCTTTTTCTTAAATCACACAAATATTTTCCTTAACCCAAGCACTTAATGTCATGAAAAGCACAATTAAAGCCAGCCTGTTGATGCTGCTATTTTCATTATTCTGCTTTGATACAACAGCACAACATTCTGTAGCACGAGAATGGAATGAAATGCTGCTGGCATCAATCAGAAAAGATTTTGCCCGTCCGACTGTACATGCGCGAAATTTATTTCATACCTCAATAGCCATGTATGACGCATGGGCAGCTTATGACAGTGTCGCACAGCCATTTATGCTGGGAGATACTATTGGCAGTTTTGCGTGTCCATTTACAGGTGTTCCCGCTCCATCGAATATAGATTCGGCCAGAAATGAAGCTATCAGTTATGCAGCTTACAGGCTGCTCAAGTACCGTTTCAGAAACTCACCAGGCGTTGGTGTTTCCGGGCCATTGCAGGATTCACTGTTTCTGGCTCTTGGTTATGATTCATCTTATCACTCAACCAACTACGCTTCAGGCCCTCCGGCTGCACTTGGAAATTATATTGCACAGCAGCTTATTGCATTCGGTCTTCAGGATGGCGCCAACGAACAAAATAACTACGCGAACCAGTACTACTCACCTATAAATCCACCGTTGGTGGTGAAACTTCCAGGTAACCCGGACATGATTGATCCCAACCGCTGGCAGCCACTTGCACTTGGAGTATTCATTGACCAGGCCGGCAATGTAATAATATTACCCAACGGCTCGCCTCCATTTCTCAGCCCGGAGTGGGGAAATGTGGTTCCTTTCTCGCTTACAGATTCTATAAAAACTGTTTATACCCGCGATTCCAGTGACTATTGGGTTTACCATGACCCGGGCACTCCTCCACACATTGACACCCTAAACGGAGGAGGGCTGGCAGATGATTATAAATGGACTTTTGCTCTGGTATCAACCTGGTCATCTCATCTTGATCCTTCTGATTCGGTAATGTGGGATATTTCACCTGCCTCCATTGGAAACATTCCGAACTATCCTACTTCATTCACAGATCATCGTAATTTTTATGATTTGCTAAATGGTGGTGATCCAAGCCTTGGTTATACTGTAAATCCCAAAACCGGACAACCGTATGCTCCGCAAATTGTCCCACGTGGGGATTACACCAGAGTGTTGGCCGAATTCTGGGCCGATGGCCCTAACTCTGAAACTCCTCCTGGCCACTGGTTTACCATATTGAATTACGTAAATGACCACCCGCAATTCCAGAAAAAGTGGAGAGGCCACGGACCGGTGATTGATGATCTGGAATGGGATGTGAAGGCATATCTGACATTGGGGGGCGCAATGCACGATGTGGCAATTGTTGCCTGGGGTATAAAAGGATGGTATGATTACACGCGTCCTGTCTCTGCCTTAAGATATATGGCAGATCAGGGACAGAGTTCAGATACCTCTCTTGCCAATTATTCGCCTAAAGGAATTCCATTGATTCCCGGATACATCGAGGTGGTTGATACCGGAGATGCTTTAGCCGGATCGAATAATACGAATGTTGGAAAGATAAAGCTAAAGGCATGGCGCGGGCCCGACTATATAACTGACCCGGCTGTTGATGAAGCTGGCGTGGGCTGGATCCTGGCTGAAAATTGGTGGCCTTATCAGAGGCCTACATTTGTCACTCCTCCATTTGCAGGATACATTTCGGGACATTCTACCTATTCCAGAACAGCTGCTGAAGTCTTATCATTTATGACCGGGGATGAATATTTTCCGGGGGGCCTTGGGGAGTTCCCTGCACCGAAAAATGAATTTCTGGTTTTTGAGGAAGGTCCCAGCGTGGACCTAACGCTGCAGTGGGCAAAATATAAAGATGCTTCAGACCAGTGCAGTCTTTCCAGAATATGGGGCGGGATTCATCCTCCTGCTGACGATATTCCAGGCAGGTTAATTGGAATGCAATTAGGTCCAGAAGTTCTTGTTCATGCTGAAAAGTATTTCGATGATGTTAACCCTGAAATTGTCGCTGTAACGCCAAACAAGTCGTTGATTGCCGATGCAGATACAGGTGTTAACTCGTTCACGTTGACTTTGACTTTCAGTGAGAATATGGACACCAATATAATTCCGGCCGTGACGTTCCCAATCGAAAATCCGATGGCAAAGACCCTTTCATTCAACTCTGCAAACAGCTCATGGACCGATTGGATTACTTATGTAGCGAGCTACGATGTAGTTGATTCATCGGAAACATTGATGGATATAGATGTGCGCATCACCAATGCTCAGGATATTATCGGTAACGGCCTTGAGCAACACGATGAAGCTGACGCTTTCAGCATTGATATGCAGAATCCGAATGTTGTGATTATTACTCCATCAAAAAATCTCATTGCAGATTCAGACACAGGGCTGGCTGCTTTTACGCTGACAATCGTTTTCGATGCGGATATGAATAACGCAAATAATCCTGTAATTGAGTTCCCTGTGGCGGATCCGTTGGGAAAAACATTGACTTACAATAACACCAGCAGTTGGACTAACAGCACAACTTTTACAGCAGTTTATGATGTTGCGGACTCTTCCGAAACATTGAATGATATTGATGTAAAAGTTCAGGCTGCAAAGGATGTAAACGGGAATGATCAACTTGCCTTCGTAAGTGCAGGCAGTTTCAGCATTGATACCCGCAATCCAAACCTTGTGTCTGTTACTGCAAGCACAGATACGATTACCAGCGCTATGATTGGAACAGCGACTTTTGAATTGACCATGCTTTTTGATGAAGATATGGACAACTCATTTAAACCTACTGTTTTATTCCCGGTTGAGAACCCGATTGGTACTGTTCTCTCGCCAAACATCTCAAGTAGCGTATGGCTGAATGCAACCACATTCTCAGCGCTTTATGACGTTGCGTATTTTCCTGAAAAATTGACTGATATTGATGTTGCAGTTGACGTTTGCGAAGATCTTGCCGGAAATGGCCTGGTGCCGTTTTCCAATGCAGACAAATTCAGTATCAACATTCAGGATACTTCGGTTGGGATATTTTCCGCAACAAAACAAGTCTTAAATATCTATCCTAATCCGGTATCAAATAATCAGGTGCTTACAATTGCATTAAACGAGGCTACGAGCGATTTACATCTACAGCTATATAATTGCCAGGGAACGATTATAAACTCAAGGCCGATCCTACAAAATCAAAAAACGGTGAAGATCGAAATCGAGTCAATTCCGCAGGGGATATACCTGTTGCGGCTGTACGGAAGTTCATCTGAATGGCTGGCCAAAATTCAGGTTCTGAATTAGCCTTCAATATTTCTATTATTATCCTTAGCGAATTGTTCTAAAACGGGCAATTTCGCTCAATGGCTTTTCTCGAAGGCTATGGAATCGGGCTGGCGATGGTTGTATTTCTAGGGCCGGTATTTTTTACCTTGCTTAAGAGTTCTTTACAATATGGATTCAAAGGTGGAATTTCGGTTGCCTTAGGGATTTTCACCAGTGACATACTATGCGTGATGCTGTGCATGTATGGCGCAGTTTCGTTCTTCAAAAATCCCGATAACCAGTTTTTTCTTGGAATAGGAGGAAGTATCGTCCTCTTTGCACTTGGTTTGAAATACTTGCTTCGGCCAACCCTTTATAATGAGAATGAAGTGTCTTTTAAATCTCATCACTATTCAGCATTTTTTGCAAAAGGGTTCATCGTGAATTTTGTGAACCCATTTGTCTTTTTAGTCTGGATCGGAGTGATCGGGTTAGCGCGTGCAAAGCATGAATCAACTGCTGATGTTGTTACGTTTGTTTCCGGAGCATTGTCGGGTATTCTCACCACTGATACCCTCAAAGTGATATTCGCTCACCGGTTAAAGGCCCTGATCAAGCCGAAGCTGTTAACCAACATTTATAAAGTAATTGGAATTGTTCTGATCATCTTCGGCATCAGGATGGTCTGGCTGGTATTATAGGCATCAATTAATGAACACTTTGCCGGCATATATGCCGTCATCTACGATTACTTCTACCAAGTAAATACCATCTCCATAAAAATCGTCAAGATCAATTTCAATATCGTTTTTTAAAGCATTGCAGCCCCTGGTGTAAATCTGTTGTCCCAAAGGAGTGAATATAGCCACCAAGGCGTTTCTGCTTCGCTTAAAATTAAAATTAATATAAACCGCATTTCCCTTGGAGAAAATTTTTACTTTCCCGTTGTTTGTTGTATTGAATATTGATGTGCCTAATCTTGATACTTGCAGCTGTTCCACTTTTTCATCATTACAGTCAACTCCGGTAGCGGCCAACTTAACCTGATAATCTCCGGGCTGAGCATAACTATGAACAGGATTTTCCAAATTAGATTTCATGCCGTCACCAAAGCTCCACTCATATAAAGCAACACCGCTTGAAAAGTTGACGAATTGAACAGCCTGCCCAGCCGATGGATGAAGATTGGTCTCAAAGTCAGCCACAACCTTTTGCCTGGCCTGAACATCAAACGTTTTGAAAACTTCATATCCGTAATCATCTGCAAGCGCCAGGTTATAGGTATCTGAAACCAATTGATCGATGATCAAACTTCCATTGAAGTCACTTCCGCTGGCTACAGCATTACCTTCCGAATTTGTTAAAATGTAATCCCATAATTTACTTCCCCCTTGCGTGATTTCAACTTTAGCGTCATTCCCGACACAGGATTCTTCAGTTTGTTTTATTTCAATTGCTGGATTCACGGTGATAAAAAACCGTTGATTTGCAGAACCCGCATTAGCCGTGAACTCGTATTCCGGATCTTTGCGAAGATTTCTGAATTCGCCAAGCAGCCGGTCTTCTAAAATGATTGTTGCCGATTCATCCAGATTTTCAACTGTCTTCAGAGAAAGCTTGTACGTGCCTGAACTAGCAACTTCTAATCCCAATTCAATTTCCTTATCAGCATCCAACTCAGACAATGCCTGAATTGCATAATCTCGGTTGCCAATTTTTGAATACAAGGAAACATGCTCATTTCCCTTTAGCTTCTTTGCATCGTATAAAAGATCCTCACTGTCTGTTGCATCGTTTATAAAGGCTATAAGCGTTTCATTGTACGCGCTGTCTGCGTTGGTTAGGTTCAGCCAAAAGCGCTCAATCCCAATTTGCTTAAAGAATACATTGTTGCTGGAGCTTCTCATACTGTTTCGAAATTCGACATTGTCAACTCCATTGTTGACCTTCTCAACAAAAAAACCCTGGCCGGAGGCGATGTGCTTAGTGAAGTTTTTACTGCTGTTGGGGCCTGTAAATCCCGCACCGCTCCAAACACCATAATCCTGTCCCATACCCCAGTTTGAACCGCCAGAATTATCATCGTCCCAGAAATAAAGCGATCCAGTAATTATACCATTTCCGCCAGGTCCATTTGTTGCAATGAATAATTCTGCATCAAGCGAGCTCGGAAAAGGATTGCCAATAAGATTGAAAGGGACATCATTTGAAACACCATCATTTTTCTCGACAGGTACCAAGATCGGATTACCGGTATTTGCGTTATTCGCTGCCCCGCTAAAGGACACGGTGCCTCCACCTGTGGAAGTATAGCCTTTTCCAACAGCCATTGTACCAGAGGCAATAATCCAACCTTGAAGCCATCCGCTAAGCGTAAGGTTGGCAGCACCGGATGGATCATAGTAATAAAGGTCACGGCCAAGCACACTCACATCTGAGCCAGCTACCGGAGAACTCCAAAAATTATATGATGTGTTGCCGGTATTGCCCGTCCTCTTTACTGTAACGTTACCCGTAACTGCGCCTCCGCCATTGGGCGTGCCTATGCCATGCAGCAGAGAAGCGCCATCGTGCAGAGTGAGTTTATTACCGGTGATCAAAGTTGCACCTGATTTAACATTTATGACTCCGCCAACTGTAGCAGGTTGATTTATTGATAATTTGCTGCCGCTTCCTACCACATCAACATTATTTAAAATGAAAGAACCGGAACCGGAAATTTTACTACCGGAACCGTTGAATATGAGCTTACCCGATCCGGCATTAAAGGCGCCATTACAATTAAGAATTCCACCCACGGTTATATCCGGTGCAGTGCCACCAGTTCCCGTTACTGTTAAAGTTGCTCCATCCTCGATTATTAAATCACTGCTAACAGTGAGATTAGCTCCCGGTATCATTACAAATTGAGCCCCGGATTTCAATGTTATTTTATTTACAGTAATGTTTGACGGATAGGTATCCGGAAAGTGAACGGCATCACCCCGAATAACTACATTCTCCAAGCTTGTTGGCTTATTGTGAAAAACCCAATTCGTAGAGTCACTCCAATCGCCTGAAGTTTGACCAGACCAAATACATGCCTCGGGCACCTCAGTAATAGTTATCAATTGATTAGCTGTAACATTGGTCAATCGCTGCTTATTGCCACCTAACCAGGTCACTTCTATTGTGTCAACAACACTGTTACTACCTAATCCCCAGAAGGCAATATTGGTATTATTGGATAGAAGACTCGAGCCCCCATCTATTTCTCGTATGAAACTTCTGCCATTTGAGACAATCCTCACTTTTGATCCCAGCCCATCCTTATTGTTTTCGGTACCTACCAGCTTCACTTTTAGCCAATTGTTTGAATTGGTATCCTGATTCATGAATAGTTTCACAGCTGGCGGCTGCCCTGCCCATGAATGACCTGCTGGATATGTTTGTTCAACCACCAGCAGATCAATATCTCCATCTTTATCATAATCGCTCATTATAGATCCTCTGGCTGTATAACCTTCAAAGGTGACCCCCGAATTACTGCTTACATCATCAAAGTTTCCACTGCTACTTCCTTTGTATAGCGAGTTGGGATTAATGATGTAAATGGAATCATGAAACTGAGAAACCAATCCGCCATTTGAAACAAACATATCAAGGTAGGTATCCCGGTTAAAGTCAAGGAAATTACATCCCCATCCAATGGCCCAGGCCGTATCGCCTCCTCCTAAAGGCCATCCCCAATCGCTTACACCCAAATTATAAGCGAAATAATAACTGGAATCAAACACCCCATTGCCGTTGTTACGAAATAGCCTGTTAGGGCCAATGTCCGTCATGTAATAATCAAACTTGCCGTCTTCATTATAATCTCCTACAGCAATGCCCATTGTTGCCATCACATTACGCATTGTGGGAACAGATGTATCCGAATAGTGATCAACAGGATATTTATTTTCAAATAGTATATTCGGAATATTAGTCTTCCAGCTTTCAGCAAAATCATTACCAACCAATATATCCAAATCCGAATCGTTGTCGTAATCGGTAAATGCCGCCACGTTTGAGCACCCTTCCTGATCCACTCCTAAACTACTTGCTATATCCGTGAAAGTGTTATCTCCATTATTAATGTAAAGATGATCCGGTCCACATGAATTAACGGGGGCAATCTCAAGTCCTCCATAACCGTAGAAATTTGAAAAGGGAAGATCAATAAAATTGCAAACGTACAGGTCAATATAACCATCAAGATTATAATCTCCGAAAGAAGCGGAGCGACTGAAGGTACTATCATCCGCTATCCCGGACGAAACAGAGATATCCGTAAAAGTTCCGTCCCCATTATTCCTATAAAGTATATCCGGTGCGTAAGTAGCCATATCAAGAAGACATCTCACCGTTACGTAGATATCCCGATCACCATCATTATCGATGTCTCCTGCCACTGCACCTTGGGTGACCACATTATCCGAACTATTTAGACCAGCCAGCGCACTGACCTCGTCAAATGTGCCATCGCCATTATTTCTATATAATACATCCCTGGATGCGCCTCCTGTGATATAAAAGTCTTCCCATCCATCATTATTATAATCCAGAACGGATGCTCCTCCACCATAGTACCAATCACCAACATTAAACACGTGATTGATGCCAGCGGAATCAGCAGCATCTATAAAAGTTTGAGCAGACAGGTTTGGGAACACCCCCCCAACCCCCGTCAATAAAAGTATGACTGAGTATTTCATGGACGACCGATTTTGTATACCTAAAATACTCAATTAGTAGCTTAATGTCAATACGTAAAATTCCCTAGGTCTTATAGCTGATTATCAAATCAATAATATATAATATAAATATGACTAACTAGTTCCTACCAGAAAAAATCGGCTGATTTGGATGGCATTGGCGGACAAACTGTCAATCATCCTGCCCTTTCCACACTGCTTTATGAGTAATTCCGCTGCTGATATAACATTTCATGGGCGCAGATGAAACTAAATTTATAATCTGCGTATAAGATATTTCAAACCAAAACAAACCATGAAAGACATCACACTTCTGCTTTGCTTTGCCTTTGGCCTATTTTTATTTTCGTCAGGTCAGGAAATAGACGAAAATAAGTTATCCCTCGACAGTGGCAACATCGGCTCTCAATTTGACTACGTAATTGAAAAATCTAACCGGTACCAGGAATATAAGGTTGTAAAAATGGCCTGGCTTGAAACTTTAAAATCTCATGTAGTGGATTCCATTGACGCCATGAAAGAAGATCTGAGTCAAAACCAGGTTGTCATTTCCGAATTAAAAAAGGAGATTGGTAGCTTAAAAGCCACATTAAAAAGCAGCCGTGACAGCCTTGCTCAAACAACCTTAGAAAAAGACTCCATCACGTTTATCAATGCGCAAATTTCCAAAGGCACTTATAAAAGCATGATGTGGTCTCTTGCAGGGGGATTGTTGTTGCTCCTGGTTTTCTTCATTTACAAGTTTAACAACAGCAACAGCGTGACAGTTGAGACCTTGCTAACACTTGAAGAAACGAAAGAAGAATATGAATCCTTCAAAAAGCGCGCTCGCGAACGGGAGCAAGTCCTGAAACGGGAATTGCAAGATGAACTAAATAAACAGGAAAGAGCTTAGTAAGGACAAGCTAAAACAAAAAGGCGGGAATCTCTCCCGCCTTTTTGTTTAAACTTTATTAATCTCTTTTTTACTGTATAGTTATTTTCTTAGTCACCGATTCTCCGGCTTTGTTATCACGAACCTCCACGAAATAGATTCCTTTACTGAATCTTTCTGCCGAAAGCGTGATTTCATCTGTGAACTTTGTTTTATAAACCTCCTGTCCGACTTCATTCAACATCACGAGGTCATAATCCTGCGGTTTGCTGGTGTAGATGTTGATCTGATCCACTGCAGGATTCGGCCACACCAAAATATCTATCTGTGACCCCGATGAAACGGGCCTCTGTACATCTTCAACTCCAGTATATGTCTTGTCATAAACAGGCAACGAGATACTCGAAGGATATTGAGGAGAATGAGCTATGCGTTGCACGGCAATTCTCGGAGCAATTTCCTTTCCTTCAAAAATATACTTCTGCCCATCCAGCGGCACCCTACGGAAAAAGTCACCTTCTTCGATTGGCACATTTGGATTAACCTGGTAGCGGGTGTGGTTGCTGCTGCTCACCAGTATCTTCAACCGATGTCCTTTTCCCCAAGTGTAGCCAATGGGCATTATCCTGAAATTGTATTCATAGATCTGCCCGATCTCGATGTTTGTATAAGGAATCTGGTCATCTTCATGTCCATCATTCAGCGCCATATGTGCCGCATAATCCCTTGCTCTTGCGTTTACACAGCCTTCTGTAACAAAGAACTGCCTTCCATCCGGATAAACATCCAGCACGCGGACAAAGAAATCGGTATCCGTAGGACCTTCGGTTTCACCTCCCGGATTTGACTTTGCGAACAGCTTAACTACAGGGAATCCAATTATGCAAAGCGTATCCTGCAACACCTCCGTTTCAAAAGCCACTACGCCATGACGGTCCATGGTGGTATGCTTCCATCTTGGATCCGCAAGATTGATCTGGCCATGGCTTCTTCCGGTTTTTTCTTTCAGGTTTTGATGCCCGAAAGGAAGATCAACGATCATATTGGCGCCACCGATGCTATACACCTGATCA
>CAYOYI010000060.1:0-13750 GCA_964408105.1 uncultured Chitinophagaceae bacterium
GGTATTGCTGTGCTCAGGCAAGATATTTTATGACCTTAAGGAACAACAGGAGAAAGACAAAAGAAAAGATGTTGCGATTGTGAGAGTGGAACAATTGTACCCGTTGAATTACAAACAACTGGATGCCGTCACAAAAAAATATAAAAAGGCTACGTTTGTCTGGGTTCAGGAGGAGCCATCCAATATGGGCGCGTGGGTTTATATGCTGAGTTGCTACCGGAATGTAGCGCTGGATGTTATCTCCCGGAAAAACAGCGCTTCAACGGCTACCGGATATCAGTCAGCACATCTGGAAGAACAGCAAAGAATCATTAAGCAAGCATTTTCTTAAAAATTTTGTAATGGAACTCGAAGTAAAAGTCCCGGTAGTTGGTGAATCAATCAATGAGGTTACCATCGCAAATTGGCTCGTAAAGGATGGTGATGTAGTAGATATTGACCAGGCCATTTGTGAAATTGATTCGGACAAGGCAACTTTTGAAGTAGCTGCAGAAAAAGCGGGAAAGGTATCTATTGTGGCAAAGGCGGGAGACACAGTTTCCATTGGGTCAGTCATTGCAAAAATTGATACCTCGGTACCTGTTCCTAAAAAGAAAGAATCGGTCGCGGTTGAAGCAAAGGAAAAAGCGGAATCGAAAGAACAAAAAGCTGCCGAACCTCAACCAATGGGTTCAAAAGAAGTTTCCTACGCCAAAGGAGTTCCCTCACCGGCAGCAGCAAAACTGATGGCAGAACATGATCTTAAAGGAGGCTCCGTGCCCGGAACCGGGAAAGATGGCAGAATTACAAAAGAAGATGTGCTGCATGCTATCGCTCGCGGAGGCAATGGGAATGGAAACGGCACCTCTTTAAAACAAGGAACATTCAGCCGTGAAACGCGCAAGGAGAAAATGTCAACCCTGCGCAAGACAATTGCGAGAAGATTGGTAGCTGCTAAAAATGAAACCGCCATGCTCACCACATTTAATGAGGTGGACATGTCGGCTATCATGGGAATTCGCAATCAGTATAAAGACAAATTCAAGGAAGTTCATGGCGTTGGTCTTGGTTTCATGTCGTTCTTCACCAAAGCATGTTGTATTGCGTTGAAGGAGTTTAAGGCGGTGAATGGGATCATCGAGGAAGAAAGTATTGTGCTCCATGATTATTGCGACATCGGAATTGCCGTTTCTACTCCACGTGGTTTGGTAGTTCCGGTAATTCGCAATGCAGAATCGCTATCAATGGCAGAAATCGAAAAAGCGGTGCTCGATTTAGGCACGAGAGGGCGCGACAACAAATTGACTTTGGATGAAATGCAGGGTGGAACTTTCACAATAAGCAATGGCGGAGTTTTTGGATCATTACTTTCCACTCCGATCCTCAACGCACCGCAATCCGCAATTTTAGGGATGCACAAAATTGAAGAGCGTCCTATTGCATTGAATGGACAAGTTGTAATACGCCCGATGATGTACCTTGCAGTTTCTTATGACCATAGGATCATTGATGGAAAAGAATCGGTCAGTTTTTTAGTGAAAGTGAAACAACTGCTTGAAAATCCCGCACTAATGCTGCACGGTGAAGATCCGGTGAAGGTGTTACTGCAACTTTAGTCAAGCCGGCAAACTAAAATAAATCGAAGCCCCTTTGCCGGGTTCTCCTTCGGCCCAAACTCTTCCGCCATGTCTTTTTACAATTCTTTCTACAATGGGTAAACCCAAACCGCTCCCCTCATAATCTGCCTTTGAGTGAAGCCGCTCAAAAAGGCTGAAAAGTTTTTGTTTATCACTCATTGAAAAACCAATCCCATTGTCCTTTACAAAATAGATATTTTCACTTTCGCCTTTCATTCCGTCAATCTCAACAACGGCATGATCTTTCTTCCGTGAATATTTCAGAGCATTTGAAATCAGATTTGAAAACACCTGTTTTATCATGGCCCTGTCCGCCTTGCTTACCGGCAGATCTTTGATCACTACTTTTGTGTTCTCGGGGATTCCGATCAGCTCAAAATCATTCATCACCTCATCAACGATTTCATTCATATCCAGCACTTCAATGTTTTCAGAGAGCTGACTGATCTTTGAAAAATTCATGATGCTTCCTATCAGCTTTTGCATTTCCACCAGACAATTGTTGAGTGTTCTCAGGTCCTCAGTTCCACTTTCACCGAGCTTTTCCTTGTAAAGTGTTTTCATTGACTGCGTGATCATTTGAGCAGCAGTCAGCGGTGTTTTCAATTCGTGAGAAATCATGAAATTGAATGCCGCAAGTTCCATATTGGCGCCTTCCAACTCCCTTGTCTTCTCTACGACATGCTGATTAAGATTTTTGTTAAGGTCAATAATTTCTACTTCGTACCTTCTATTGCTGAATTGCAAATAAAGCAGCGCCAACAGCAAAAAGATATAGATGGCTGCAATGTGATAATTAGAGAAAAAATACTGAGGAGTCTCGTGTGTTCTTTGAAAGAAGCCAACACCGAACAACGAATCAATCCAGTCGAAACCGAAAAGGAAAAAGACATTCAGCAGCAGACAACCCGCCAGTTTTCCCTTCTCCGAAAGATCAATCAGCAAAAGCGGTATCACCATTGCTGCCATCAGGTAAAAGCGTGGATTGTAATACATCGTTATCCCAATGCTGCCTTCAATAATGAACGCCTTATCAATCAGGGAAAGAACAGCCGGAGCCAGCGTGGTAAAAACACATAGCGAAATCCGCGTTAAATTAAAGTATCCTTTATCGTTGAATACTGGCGCTAAAAGACAAAGTATCATCACCGCTACGTTCGAAATCAAGTAGATTGGCCGCGGAAAGTAGAATATGAAATAAAAGAAAATTGGTATGCTGATCAAAAAAACAGATATGCTGAGCTGATTTGTCAGCATCACTTTTCTCTTGATATGCGGTGAAGACACATGTCCTATACCGGAGAAAATAATGCAGTTCCAGTAGTTATTTATTCTTCTAAGCACCCAATAACTTTTTTAACACGGCATTAAAGTTTAAGTCGGCAAGCTGAAATAAATCGTAGCTCCGCGACCGGGTTCGCCTTCAGCCCAAACTCTTCCACCGTGCCTTTTTACAATCCTTTCTACAATAGGTAAACCCAAGCCGCTGCCCTCGTAATCTGCCTTTGAATGAAGCCGCTCAAAAAGTCCAAATAATTTATCCCTGTCACTCATTGAAAAGCCGATCCCGTTGTCTTTTACGAAATAGATATTCTCTCCATCACCTTTCTTCCCATTGATCTCAACAACAGCGTGTTCTTTCTTTCGAGAGTATTTTAATGCATTTGAAATGAGATTTGAAAACACCTGCTTTATCATGGCTCTGTCTGCCTTGCTTGCAGGAAGATCTTTGATCACCACTTTTATATTCTCAGGTATTCCGATCAGCTCGAAATCGCTCATCACCTCATCCACGATTTCATTCATATCCAGCATCTCAATATTTTCAGAGAGCCTGCCGATCTTTGAAAAATTCATGATGCTTTCGATCAGCTTTTGCATCTCAACCAGGCAGTTATTGAGCGTATTGAGGTCTTCTGTTCCTTTTTCACCAAGCTTTTCTTTGTAAAGCGATTTCATGGATTGCGAGATCATTCGCGAGGCGGTGAGCGGTGTTTTCAATTCATGCGAAACCATGAAGTTGAATGCTTCGAGGTCGGTATTTGCATTTTCAAGCTCCCTGGTTTTTTCTTTAACGCGTCCGTCAAGCGTGCGATTCAGATTAATGATCTGCTCTTCGTATTTTTTGTTGTCAAACTGCAGGTAGAGAAGTGCTGACAAAAGAAACAAGTAATTGGTGAGAATGTAGAAGTTGGAGAAATAATATTGAGGCGACTCATATCCCTTCTGATAAAATCCAACTCCGAAAAGAGAATCAATATAATCGAAGCCGATAAGAAAGACTGCATTGAAAAGAATACATCCGACTAATTTTTTCTTTTCTGACAGATCAATCAATAGAAGCGGAGCGATCATTGCTGAGAGCAGGTAGAAACGCGGGATAAAATACATTGCAACACCAATGTGTTCATTGAACAAATACAGTTTACCAATCAGCGGAAAAAGAACAGAACTGAGCGTTGAGGCCGTACAGATCAGGATTCTCGTAAAGTTGTAATAACCCTTGCCATTCCAAAAAGGTATCAGCAGACATATCATTAGAACACTAACGGTCGCGAGGATGTAAGTCAGAAAAGGAACAAACAAAATGAAGAACAAGAGGATCGGAATGCCAATCAAAAAAAGCGACATACTGATCTGGTTTGACAGCTCGATCTTTCTACCGATCTGTTCGGAGGGAGCCTTATCCACTCCAAGGTGTATCAGATGATCCCAATGAGTCATTATTCTCTGTAGCATCCCGGTGACTTTTTATTAAGAATAAAAAACTGCTTTGAAGCACTCATAATTGTTGACCTTATTAATTTAAAATTGACCAAAAAGTAGCAAGACCCATATTATCTCCTCTACTGCCTGTGAGTTCGTAATTTCGGCATCCGTTATTGTTTAAAACTTGCATGCTCATGTCAAAATATGATGTCACCATTATAGGTTCAGGACCAGGCGGATATATTGCAGCAATCCGCTGTGCACAACTTGGTTTCAAAACTGCTATCATCGAACGCTATGACACATTGGGCGGAACCTGTCTTAATGTAGGTTGCATTCCTTCAAAAGCCTTGCTTGATTCCACTGAGCATCTTCATGTCGCCAATGAAAAATTCAAAGAACACGGAATAGAAATCTCCGGTGTGAAAGTGAACATGGAGCAAATGATAAAACGGAAGGCCGGAGTGGTGAAGCAAACCACGGATGGTATTGTCTTCCTGATGAAGAAAAACAAAATAGACGTTTATCATGGCCACGGCTCTTTCGTTTCAAAAAATAAAATCTCAGTAAAGGAAAAAGATGGGGTAAAAGAAATTGAAACCGACAAAACCATTATTGCAACTGGCTCAAAACCCGCTACACTTCCGGGTATCGAAATTGACAAGAAGCGCATCATCACGTCAACTGAAGCGCTAAACCTTACTGAAATCCCAAAGACAATTGTGATAATTGGAGGAGGAATAATCGGAGTTGAATTGGGTTCAGTCTATGCGCGGTTAGGTTCAAAGGTGCAGATCATCGAATACATGGACAGCATCATTGGCACCATGGATAAAGAGCTGGGGAAAGAGTTGTTGCGCTCTATGAAAAAACTTGGTGTTGAATTTTTCCTCAGTCACAAGGTGACTGGCGCAAGCGGGAAAGGAAAAGTAGTTACGGTAACTGCAGAAGATAATAAAGGTGAGAAAAAGGAATTCAAGGGAGATTATTGCTTAGTGTGCGTTGGCAGAAAACCTTACACTGAAAATCTTGGCCTGGAAAAAATCGGAATCACGCTTGATACAAAAGGCAGAGTTCCAGTCAATGAAAAATTAGAAACCAAAGTAGCAGGCATCTATGCAATTGGTGACGTGATTGAAGGTGCAATGCTCGCACACAAAGCAGAGGATGAAGGCGTGTTCGTTGCTGAAGTGATGGCAGGACAAAAACCGCACATCAATTACCTGCTGATTCCGAGCGTTGCCTATACCTGGCCGGAAGCTGCGGGAGTAGGATACACTGAAGAACAATTGAAAGAGAAAAATATTCCTTATAAAAAAGGCTCATTCCCATTCAGGGCAAGTGGCCGCGCCCGTGCCAGCCTCGACATTGACGGACTCATTAAAGTGCTTGCTCATAAAGACACAGATGAGATACTTGGTGTCCAGATGATTGGCCCACGCGTTGCTGATATGATTGCCGAAGCGGTTGTTGCGATGGAGTTTCGCGCTTCTGCAGAAGATATTGGAAGAATGTGTCACGCACACCCGACATACACCGAAGCATTCAAGGATGCCTGCCTCGCTGCCAGCGAAAACCGGGCGTTGAATATTTAAGGGGAAGCTGGCCTACGTGGATTCGAACCACGACTAACAGCTCCAAAGGCTGCTGTGCTACCGTTACACCATAGGCCAATAGCAGGGCAAAGTTAATGAATCACGGTAATTGAATCGGTCTCAATTCCGTTTGGGTGCATTTCAAAATTTTACCGTCTGCCGTCATCCTGAGTTCATCGAAGGATGGTGCTGGCTAAATGCTATGCTTCGATAAACTCGGCATGACTGCCCCGCTTCTTGTAAAACAAAACAGCGACAATTTCAAACGCACCTTTCCGTCTCAATAGACCACCAACTCCGCTGTGCAGGAATCATTTGAAAACCCGCATATATGGTCATAGACCTTCCGGTAAACCCTCTCTTCCGGGTAAGGCATCGTGTTTGTTTCCTCGCTCAGCCAAAGTGTGGTCTCCAGATACTGTTTGTCATTTACCGTTCTTACGTAATCCTTGATTCCCTCCGGCAAAACCTCAACGTGTTCCTTTGTGAGAAAAATAGCTGTAAAAGGTGTTTTATAAGAGTAGAGGCTGAAAGAAAGATAGTGATCCCACAGTCCGAAAAAATTGAATAGTGGCATAACAAAAACCAGAATAGTAATAACAGCTTTAATCAAAGACCTCCCCGGATTCAACCTGAGCATATCCTCCTCTTGATTATTCCAAAACAGACTTATCATAAAAATGGTCATCGCGACATTCCACGGGATGACAATGAAATTCCATCCTTTGATACCAAGCATACCTATGATCAGCAGGTGCATTAAAGACAGCATTACCACTGACCACTTACGTGTTCTCCCGAACAACAACCCGATGGCAAAAGCAACCTCCAAAACCGGCATGGTCAGCATTGCATATTTCAACCATTCGTATCCTGATAAATCCATCGGAAGCAAATTATCAACCGCAAGAAATGAACGATAGACAAAGTGCGTGTTGAACTTATGAATACCGCTCCAGAAATATGTCCCGAAAACAATGATCCTTAAAATGTCGAGCACTCTTTGGTTTCTTTGTGAAGAATCAGGTGCTTTAATACAGAATGAAAGAAACATCAGAGAATATAAATAGTAGTAAGGCTGCAACCGGTTCTGATCAAGAATTACCTGCACCCCAAACAAAATCAAAAACAGATAGATCGGGACAATGCTCTTTCTGAAAAAAATTATGCCCGCAAGCAATGCTGCCATTAGTGAGAACAACAAATAATCAAAAGGTTGCTTTACTTGAGGCAGCCAATCAAAAAGTGGCACCAAAGGATAGAACCGTCCAACTATCCAAAGCTTAAAGGAAACAATGATCGTAATAAGAAAAGCTATCGCAGCAGTAATTCTGACGATCAATAAACTGCGATCTGGAAATTGCCTGTTCATTCCTGTATGACTTGAAGCCGTTTCCAGAAGTCATGTTTTCTATCAACCGCTTTGCCATTTACAGACTTTACCACCCACAACCGCTTTTTTGCTTTGACATCGTATTCAATTGTCGGACCTCCGGGAAAAACAACCTGCTCATTCAGCTTCTCAGCTGATGGATTCGCGGCTTGAATTTCCTGCGTCAGCTCAAGCGAGCTTTTTTTCCAATTCGGAAACACCATAAGCAATCCCAGGTCTTTAGCCTTATGAATAGTGATTCGAAAATTACGTTCCGGATATGGCTTGAAAATCATCCAATTCTCATCAGCGATTTCGGGTTTATATTGTTCTGGTATTCGAACGTTTCCGTTTATAACGGCAAAATTTTTATAAACTCCGGTATGATTCCATTTTTTCATTTTGCCTTTTCCTTTCAAATGGAAGCAACTGTCAAGAAGTGCTATGCCATCGTCAAGCAACAGCGCAATCGGCTTTGCCACAATCTGAGATCTCTTACCCCGCTGAACACCACCGGCACTGAGCAGGAAGTCTTTTCCTGCTGAAAAAATTTCCGGGGAAGCCCGGAAACCATGACCGATCCGTGCAAAATATTCGGGACGCGCTTTCATAAAATTCACAATTGTATCGGGTAGCTGATATGATAATAAAAGTGCCATCAAAGCCTGATGCCGCGCATGTCCGATTTCATCCAGATCCATCTTATGTTTTGAATGAACTCCTGTCAACGTCTTCATCATAGATGAACGCGGATCAGCATCAAGCTGTGTTCTCCCTGCCCTTTCCAGTCTCCTTCGAAACGGACCAGAAAAACGAAAATTCAAACTACCAAGCGCGTACTCCCAATTCAAAACGTCAATCACCTGTCTCGTCTTTGTTGATAATTTTTCCGAAGCGAAAGCTTCAAGCACAAGCAGCGGCACCATGGTATAACCAAAGTAAGGGTCGGAATTGAATTCATACATCCCGGTCTTTTCCATCTCATCCAAAAAATCCGACAACCAATCTTCATGCTCGAACATCGCAGAAACATTCACTTCGCAGCTATGAGATGTCAGCCATTGATTCTTCAGATATCGGCTGATTTCCTTCATCAGAATATGATTCTCAGTATCCTTCATGATATGAATGGAATGAGGCGCCCTTGGCTTGGGTTTATACCCATCTGAAGTGATCAGGTTTTTCATGATATACTCTGCCGTCTCAGGGAAGAGTTTGTCAGGCTGATCCTTAAACAAATAAACCAAAGCACACAATGTAATCTCGGTAAAATCATAATCACCTTTGGGATTCATAAACCAGTCCGTGCCAACCTTTCCCCAGGGTTTTAAGGTTCTGATGTAATTATTCACCGCTTCTACCTCCTTCCCCAATGCAAGCTTTGCGATCATCATGCGAGGCTCACTCACTTTGCCTTCATGTTGCCAATCATCTAAAGTTTTGTTTGCCCATTCTTCAACCAACTCCGGATTCAATTTTATCCTTTCATCAAAAGGCAGTTTATCCGGTCTTGATTTAAAATCCGGCAGTGAATATTCTTCAGTGTTGAATTTTCTTACTCTCGAGTTTCCAAAGTAGTAAGTACAACTCTGGAAGAAAAGACCAATAACTGCAAGTATTAAAACATTACAAATTGAAAAGCGTCTTTTCAGGTCATCGGACAAATTGCACACATTTAAACGATGAGCGATGGTCACCCTGAGCGGAGTCGAAGGGTTGCGCGATAGCCTGCCCAAAATGGTTCGACTCCGCTCACCATGACAACGCACCATGCAAGTTGTCTTATACCTTCTTTTCATTCTTTAAATCTCGTTGACCGTAAGATTTTATATTTACACTATGAGCACAAAAATCAGTTTTTTAGTCGTAGTTGTTCTTTGCAGCAGTTACAGTTTTGCCCAGAACCTTTCAAAAACCATTATGTTCGGTGGCACATCAAGGTCTTATCGCATTTATATTCCGGTATCTTACAATAGTTCTGAACCCGTGCCGCTCGTGCTGGCATTACATGGTCTTGGTGATAACGCCAACAACTTCCAGGGAATTGGTTTCAATCAAATTGCTGATACCGCCAATTTTATTGCCGTTTATCCGAACGCTCTTCCTGACCCTGTGCTTGGAGCCGCAGGCTGGAATGCCGGTGTCAATCCAATTAATACAATTGATGATGTTAGTTTTTTGAGTGCCTTAATCGATACCATTGAAAGCGAATACTCTATTGACACCAACCGCATTTACTCCTGTGGATTTTCTCTTGGCGGTTTCATGACGTACAGATTAGCCTGTCAACTTGGAGGCCGATTTGCCGCTATTGCATCGGTTGCCGGTACTTTACCTGCCACGTTAGCCCCGACTTGCGACCCGGGACATGTTATGCCGGTGATGCACTTTCACGGCACGAGTGATCAGACAATACCTTATAACTATGGAGTTTTTTTCGTTGTCGTCACCAATCTTGGTGCAGATTCTACCGTTGCTTTTTGGAGAAATTACAATACCTGCACCGCAGCACCCCAGCATGATTCGGTTCCTGACACGAAAAGTGATGGTTACACTTTTGAAAAGTTTAGCAATGCCAACTGTATGGATTCAAGCGAAGTTATTCTCTATAAAGTCAACGGCATGCCACATACCTGGCCGATGGCAAATAATGATGTCAACGCAACGAAAGAGATGTGGAGTTTTTTCAGCAGGCATCGCAAAACAGCTCCGCCTGTTAATACCGCTATAACTGAAATCCGGGGTGATTTCGGTTTCTATCCTAATCCTGCTTCCAACAACATCACCGTTAAATCTCAGTTTGCAAGGAGCTTTAAGGTAGTGCTGACCGATCTCAGCGGAAAGCAACTCCTTAATGAGGAAAAAGAAGAACCCTCTTTTGATTTTTCATTGACTTCTTTGCCTGAAGGAATTTATCTGATGTCGCTAACAAGCGAAAATTCAATCGTCACAAAGAAGCTTGTTGTTTGCCGATAATTCCTTGCGCCTCTTAGTGTCTTTGCGGTTTATTCATTTCTCTCTATCTTTCGATTAAGAATTTTAAATGAAACCATCTCTTTTCAGCGATACCGCTATTGATCAGATTGGAATTGAAGAACGTGTTGCACGTCTTAACTCCCGAAGCATCAAGAAGGAATCAAAGGTTGCGGGATTGAAACTCGCCCTGAGCATGATTGACCTCACAACGCTGGAAGGAAAAGACAGCGAGGGAAAAGTGAAACAGCTTTGCTATAAGGCTATGCACCTGCACGATGAAATGCCGGGATTGCCGACCGTTGCAGCAATTTGCGTTTATCCGACTTTAGTAAGAACGGCTAAAAAAGCATTACAAGACAGTAAAGTAAAGGTAGCTGCCGTGGCAACCGCTTTCCCCAGCGGACTTGCACCGCGCAACGTGAAAATTGCAGATACCAAATTTGCGGTTCGTGAAGGCGCGGATGAAATTGACATGGTGATCTCCCGCGGTAAATTTCTGGAGGGAAAATATAATTATGTATCCGATGAAATAGCAGCCGTGAAGGAAGCTTGTGGAGAAGCCCATCTGAAAGTAATTCTTGAAACGGGAGAATTAAGCACACTGGACAATGTGCGTAAAGCGAGTGACATCGCCATGAGAGCCGGAGCAGATTTTATTAAAACATCAACAGGCAAAGTTCAGCCTGCTGCGACTTTACCTGTCACTCTTGTGATGCTTGAAGCCATCCGCGATTATTACTATGAAACAGGAAAAATGATCGGGATGAAGCCTGCCGGGGGTATTGCAAATGCAAAGCAGGCTTTGCAATATCTTGTGATGGTTCGCGAAACACTTGGCAGCAAATGGCTTTCACCGGATTGGTTCCGTTTTGGCGCAAGCCGGTTGGCTAATGATATCCTTATGCAGCTTGCGAAAGAGACAACCGGGCAGTACCAGAGTCTGGATTATTTTTCGATGGACTAAGACCTTATGTATGAAAGTGGTAATCACTTTACTGTCTATTCTTATAGCAGTCCCTTCTATTTCCGCCCAGACCAACTATATCATTGCCGGACAAACTGAAAATATGATTTTCAGTGACTTCATTCCGGATTATAGTATTCCAATACAATACGAGATAGGAGGGTGTGGACTGCCAAATCATAGCCGAGGAACTCTCGGCTTAGATATTAACAAAGACGGAACTAATGATCTTACAATAGTAGTAGATCAATGCAGCAGTCTGGGAGGTGGAACTTTTGAAATTTCTTTTGTCACATCCACGGCAACTTATGTTTATGCCGTTTTTGATACCACTCAAATACATCAGGGTACTTACGGAAGCTGTGATACGCTACATCAATTTGTAGCTAAAAAATTCTCAGAAAGAGATACTCTATTTGATAGCATAAATGTAAACTGGCAGTCAGGAGAAGTGTTGGTTGCAAGTTATTTCAGCCTAACAGGAGGGCTGACCTGTAATCTTTCAGATCGCACCCCAATTGACACTCCATATTATTTTATAAAGATCATCTCAGGAGGAGATACATCTCTTGGATTTGTTCATTTTAGGAATGAACTCTTAGATTACGCGTGCCAGGGACCTGAATCCACTTTTATTATTTCATCTCTGGAAGAGATTAAAGATCAACGTGACGTTTTAATTTACCCTGTTCCGTTCACCGATTATCTGATAGTCGAAAGTCCTTTCCCGCTGGGATATCAAATCATAAATACAACAGGGAAAATCATGCTTTATGGCACATATGAATCTCAGATAAACACCGAAAGTCTTTGTGCTGGATACTATCTAATTAAATTAAGAAGTGAAAACGACTATATAACCAAGCCTCTGATTAAAATAAGTCGTTAGGTTGGTGCAATCAATTTTAGTACGTAGCAGCTTTCTTCCTCGCAAAAATCTTTTCACCCCTTACCTCAACAAAATATATTCCTTGAGGAAGATCATTTCTTTCTAAAACCAATTTCTGTTCATTCAATCCAAATTGCTCGAGCACTTTGATACCCGTAATTGTATAAACCGCTAAATCAAACGAGCCGGTTATTCTTTCCAACTCAATTGTTGCTGACAAATGGAAGGGGTTGGGATAAATTCTGACATTGAATTCATTTGAGGGAATCGCTCCGATCCCCACCCCCACGATTGTTACTTTTTGCGTGGCGGTATCACTGCATGATCCTGCGGTTGCGATAAGCTTAATATCGTAAGTGCCATTAGATGTATAAGTATGTGGTGATGGATTTTGTGAAGTGCTCGTTTGTCCGTCTCCAAAATCCCATGAATAAGAAGTTGCACCTGTTGTGGTATTTGTTAAGGTGACCGTAGCATTGGTTGTTGATATACCGAAAGCTGAGCTTGGTGCTGGGTTTACCGTCACCATTGCGGAAGCTGTTGCGCTTCCGTTTTGGGCAGTTACAGTCACGGAATAAGTTGTATTGCTTGCAGGATTCACAGTTTTCGTTTGCGAACTGCCACCTCCAGGGCTCCATGCATAGGTTACTGTGCCTGTAGCATTCGTTGCATTAGCTGTAAGTGTAGTGGAACTGCCGGAGCAAATTGTAGTATTTCCCGAAATCGTAACTAACGGCCCGCTCCCTCCGGTGATAGTCACCTGCTGCGTAGCGGTATCCGAACCACAGCTATTGGTGGCTATCAATGTAATCGTGTAAGTTCCGTTGGAAGAATAACTGTGTGCAGGAGGATTTTGCACTGTGCTGGTTTGCCCATCACCAAAATTCCAGGAATAGGTCGTAGCACCCGTGGTTGTATTGGTTATCGTAGCTGATGTGCCGGAAGCTGTTGTGGTGAAAGCTGCGTTTGGTCTCTGATTAACAGTCACCGTTGCTGAAGCTGTAGGAGATCCGGTAGAAGTTGTTGCGGTCACCGAATAAGTGGTATTGGAACCTGGACTTACGTTGATGGATTGTGTTGTTGCTCCACCCGGGCTCCAGGCATAAGTGATAGTTCCGGCTGCGTTGGTTACATTAGCAGTAAGAGTAGTTGAATTTCCAGCGCAAATTGTTGTGTTACCTGAAATTGAAACCGCAGGAGGCGGGCAAGTTGCACCGCTGGAAGTTCGGTTCGGAGACGAACCAATCGCGGGACATGTTGTTGAAGGCTCGATTACGCGGGAAAAATAATTGGTGTTAATTGATGGTGCATTGCAGGCAAATGATTGCATTTGCTGCAAAAGGTCAGGTATCGTTCCACTTACGGTATAGGGAGAACCGAAAATATCAAGTACAAAAGTCATGTTCACCGTTAGAGCGTATTGCCCGACCTGGTCCGTTGTTGTTCCGTAAATCCTGATGCAACCGGCTTCTCCGGCAGCAAATGAAGTTTTATTTGCCTGCCAGGTAATTCCACAAGGGAAATTGCTCATGCTGTTAATGGTAGCAGATGTAACCGAGACATTGAAACCCGAGCAACTGAAACCCGTGAAATTTTCAAACTGCATGGTGAAATCATAAAAGACACCTC
>CAYOYI010000061.1:0-2520 GCA_964408105.1 uncultured Chitinophagaceae bacterium
AATCCTGTTCCAAATTTGTTACATGGAAGAGCACCTCATCTCCCACCCTGATGCCTTCAATGTTATCCGGAGTAAAATGGCTGCGAATGGATGACATGTAAACATGAACTGTTTTACCATCGCGGATAACTTTCGCTTCATCCTCAGACTTGATGGCGTGCGGATGCTTGTTTTCTTCCAGCTTGTAAAACTTTTTCACGTTTGGTTTTATCTTGTCTGCGGGCAACGCCTGCGCATAGTGGGGCTCACCTACAGTCGGGAAGTCGAGCAACAGTTGCATCTTTTCACCGCTGATATCGATCAACTGAGCTGATTGTGTCAATTCAGGGCCAGTTGGCAAGTAGCGGTCTTTAGTGATCTTATTAAGCGCAATGACGTATTTCCCCCACGGCTGGCGTGAATCTCCACCGGGAACGCACAAATGGCCAATGGAGTAATAAGTCGGGATCCGATCAAGCACTTCCCAAGTGCCCACCTTCCATTTCACGATCTCTGAAGAGATAAAAAACGAAGTATAGGCGTTCCCTTTTTCATCAAATTCCGTATGCAGCGGACCAAGCCCGGGCTGCTTCACCACCCCGCCAAGGATTTCTTCATACTTCAGTACCGGGATACCATCAATCACTTTTTCATAAGCCTTATTTTCTATTGCTTTTAACATTTTCGTAGTTGAATGCGCGGTAAGATCAGTAGAAAGCTTACCGTTGCCGATGATGTATTCACCTGTCGGATCAACATCAACTCCGTGAGGCGATTTTGGAGTAGGCAGATAGTAAATGATGCCTTCATACTTTGCCGGATCCAAAACCTTTACAGTCTTGATCACCTTTGAATTTGCGGTTTGCGTTCCTTCATTATAAGTATTGTGATAATAGTTTACCGGCCACTCCTCGCCCTTTCCGGCATCAACATATTCGGCAGCTTTCTGCCAGTTAACTGCTGCTATAAAGTCCTTGTCGTTCTGAGAAGCCTCGATCTCTTTCAAACTACCGGCTTGCTCCGTGTTATATGAGGTGAAGAATGCCCACCCGTGCGAAGGACCCTTTCCGCAATGTGCTTTGTCATAATCAAATCCGGGACAGATGATCTGGAAATGGATGCTCATCTCTCCGGTTGTTGGGTCAACCTTCAACATGCTAATTGTACCCTTGTACTTCTGGGCAAATTCTTTTGTGGAAGCGTCAGCCTGCGGGATAGGAACACTAAAGCGGGTAGATGCAATCACATATTCCGTATTCTGGGTAGTAAAAGGAGACCCGTGATTACCCGCGCTGTTTGGAATTTCAATGGTTTCAACGGTTTCGAAAGTTGACAGATCAATTCGGGCAATTCGGGGAGTATTGTTACCATTGATAAAAATCCACCTTCCGTCCGTGACGCCTTCGGTTTGTGACAACTCTGGATGATGGGAGTCATCCCACGGCATGAATCCGTATGAAGTCATCAGCAATGGCTTTGTTTCTTCGGAAAAACCGTAACCTTTTTCTGCGTCAAGGGAAAACACAGGAATAACTTTGAACAGCCTGCCCGAAGGCAATCCATACACACCTAATTGGCCGCTGAACCCGCCTGATGTGAACATATAGAACTCATCATGCGTACCGGGCGCCACATAGACTTTTGACGCGGCATCCGATGCTCCGGATATAGCCTGCGGACCGGTCTTTTTTCCGGCATATTCTCCGCAAGAGGCAATTAAAACAAGAAGGGGTAATACAATTAGCAGGTCTCGCAATTTTTTAAGCATAGTGTATATGGGTTTGTGATTCATAAAAATTTATAACGAACGAAAGTATTCAACCACTTTTCTGGCTTCTTCTTCCGTGAGATTCTGATTCGCCATTGGCGATAAATTATAATCCAGTAATAACTGCTTGGCAATTGGGTCTTCCTTCACCATCTGCTCCGGGTTCAGGATCATATTCATCACCCATTCCGGTGTGCGTCTTTCAAATATCCCTTTTGGAGAAGGCCCTATAAACCTTTTATCAGGCTTATGACATGAGGTGCATTTTTCCTTGTAAATCTTTGCGCCTTCTTCCACCATGGCCTGATCTATATCTCCGGAAAGAACAAGGCTTTTAACGGGCCCAATTCCTTTGTTACTTTGCCAATTATCATAGGCGCTTACCGGAGCAGCACCTCCTTCCACCTCCTCTTCTTCCTCTTCCTCCTCTTCTTCAGTATCTACGGATGCCGATGGTTGGGATGTCTTACCCGGTTGCTCACCGCCACCTGAGCATCCGTTAAAAGTAAATACCGCTAAAAGCAGTAAAAAGCACAAGATCAAATTCAGTTTTGCAGGTTTCATATTCAGAAGCATTTTAGTTTTTATTTCAATGGTCAAAGGTGCATCACCAGTTATAGCCCTGATATGACATTTGTTTTCAGGGTTGATGACTTTTATCATATTCAAAAGTAAAAAATTGCGGGTCTTTTCTAAAACATCAGAAAAAAAGCCCCCCGAAAATCTCGGAGGGCCCTTCGTGCCCAGGGCGGGACTCGAACCCGCAAGCCTTG
>CAYOYI010000061.1:2530-11288 GCA_964408105.1 uncultured Chitinophagaceae bacterium
ATCTGAAATTGAGCTTCGCAGATGAAACTATCGTGAAGAAAGTGGTGGTGCAGTAGCCATTCAGTACCTACAAGTTTACCAGTGGAGACAATGGGAGTCGAACCCACGACCTCTTGCATGCCATGCAAGCGCTCTAGCCAACTGAGCTATGTCCCCGAAACGGGCTGGCAAAGATAAGAGCATTACTTCTTAAATCAAAGATGATAAGGGATCAGGAATGGCTAACCAAATGTATCTTGAAATCTGACAACGAATCGCTTCCACCATCATTCAACAATTACCTTACCTGTTTGGCTAAGCGCTGAACTGCTTTCATAAATTGAATAACAATAAACTCCGCGATTCAAACCATCAACTAAAACACTCATGTTTCCCGGATTTAGGTTTGTCCTTAACACCTTCCTGCCGAGAACATCAAACAACTGAAATTCATATTCTTTAATACGATCGAATTGCAGTCCGGATATATTCAGACTTCCTGATACCGGGTTTGGAAATACCAAGACTGAAGTATTGCTGGCGGCCAGTGATCCACTGCTTGTTGTAGTACCATGCAAAGCACTATCAAGCACCGAGATAAGATTTGAAGTTGTCTTCAGGAAAACGGGGTATTCCCCAAGCGGAATCGTTAGGCTTGCTGAAGTACCGCTTTGATGAACCTGGGTAGTATCAAACAGATAGACCCATGAAGTGCTGCCTGAGGGAAAATTAACAGAGATATTATTTGATGCGCTCAGAATGGGAGCTACGAAAATGTCACTACCCAGCATGAAGCTGTAATTGCTGCTGTTGAAAAATTGCATGAGCGACTCACCGGCATTAAACATTGAATCGCTTTGCTCAACGAAGTATGGTATCAGCGCATGATGGAGTCGCACAAACTGACAGTAGATATCGTTGGTTTCCTGGTCGAACATCCACGGGCGATGTTCGCCTCCGCCTCCGTTTTCCATCAATGGGCTGAATGCCCCCAATTGCGCCCAACGTATAAAGACGTCCTTTTCTCTTCCGTTTGGCACTGGTTCCTCCCGATAACCACCGATATCCGATCCGAATATGAGGTAACCGTAATCGTCAGAATGATACATATTATTCAGCGCTGCTTTCAAGCCGTCAAACGTGGCATCCTGATCACCCACCCAACATGCCCAGCCAATATCCTTTGGAGTAAAAGCTACAATATCGCCACCAATGCCCAAACCATAATTATCAATTGGCCTCGACATATTGACCCTGTCATTTCCTAATCGCTGACGCGTATAATCATGGAATAATTGATAATAAGCTGCGGAATATTCAGATCGGCTAACTGTACGACCCGCGCCTGGAGAGTAAGTCGCTCCCAAGACGATAGAATAATCGGTACCATCGCATTTCCATCCATCAATACCCATATCGAGCGCTTTGTCCATCATTGACTTCCACCATGCAACAGCGGCAGGATTAAAAAAGTCAATCATGCTGCCGTCTCCTTTCCACCAGTTCACTACCGCAGAACCATTTGATCCTGCGCTCTGCTTCATGAAATACCCCATTGAGTCACCATAGCTCCACAAATCGTGCACATCAATATTGATGGCAGTTGTGATCCAGATAAGCACTCTCACATTCTTAGAGTGGAAATAGTTAATCATACTTTGAGGATCGGCATAAAGACCGGTGTCCCAGTCAAAAGTATTGTAACCGGTTTCCCATGGACTGTCAATAATAATGGCGCCTACAGGTATATCATGCGCTATATAATCATCTACAAGCTGCATAGCGCTTTCTTGCGTGCTTTCATCCTCCCACACCCAATGGTGAAAAACCCACTCCGGCCAGGGATTCGATGATTGACCTAGCAGAAGATTATTAAGGCTTCCTCCCACAATTATCATAGTGAACAAGGCAATTGCTTTTGGCATGGTTAAGATTTTTAGCGGACCTAAGTTAACAAATCGGGTGGTTTTCCATTGTTACAAACCATAAAGGTCTTTCAACTCTTCAAATCATATTCGCTATGGCTCAATGTTTAGTATATCCCAGGATTAACTCGGCCGCTTTTTGAGAAGCACCGGACTGGCCCAGCTTTTCGCGGAGTAATTTATAATCTGAAAAGATATTGTCCCGGGTTTTGGCATCGAGTATTCTGTTTAAGGCTGCTCTGAGTTTCTTTTCGCTAAGATCATCCTGTATCAGTTCTTCAACAGCTTTTTTATCGCAAATAAGATTAATCATTGCAATGAATTTCACCTTAACAAGGAAATATCCGATGATATACGAAAAAAAACTTCCCCGGTAACACACCACCTGAGGCACATCGAATAAAGCAGTTTCCAATGTAGCCGTGCCGGAAGTGACCAATGCCGCATAAGAATTATTGAGCAGGTCATAAGTTTGGTCCATCACTATTTTGATATTGGGATGATGAATATGTTGCTTGTAAAATTCTTCTCCAATATTGGTCAGCCCCGCAACAACAAATTGGTAGCCGGGGTAATGATGCACCATTTTCAGCATGATTGGCAATATCCGATGAATCTCCTGCTTACGGCTACCAGGCAGAATTGCGATGATTCGTTTCTGCTCAATTATGTTGTCTTTGAAAAAATTATCATTAAATGAAAAATTTGAAATGGCATCGAGCAACGGGTGCCCTACATAGTCAACCTCATAATTCCATTTAGCATAAAATTCTTTTTCAAACGGCAGAATCACAAACATTCTGTCAACCCACTTCTTAATTTTTTTTACACGCGACACATTCCATGCCCAGATTTGGGGTGAGATGTAGTAAAAGCAGCGAATCCCTTTTTTCTTTAGAAAGCTTGCAATCCGGAAATTAAATCCAGGGTAGTCAACAAGTATGACCGCATCCGGTCTGAATTCGACAATATCTTTTTTGCAGAAAGCGAGATTCCTCAGAATAGTACCTATATTAATAAGCACTTCCCAAAAGCCCATGAAAGCAAGATCACGGTAGTGCCTCACTATCTCGGCTCCTGCATCCTTCATTTTATTCCCGCCAAACCCACGAACAATTGCCGTGCAGTCAATCTTTTTTATTTCCCTGATGAGATTGGAAGCATGAAGGTCACCGGAGGCTTCACCGGCAATTATATAGAACCTCATTCAGACAATAAGATTAGGCTGTTAAAAAGTCTCTCCAAAAATAAGCGATGACAACTGCCGTCAATATAAGAGTAGCTGTCATAATACCGCGCATGGCCATTGTGTTCTTGTTGCGATTAGCAACGAGCAACGGAATCAGGTTTGCAGCTATGGCAAGTATGCTGATAAATTTATCCGACAATCCCGGAGGCCTTCCGAAATAGTATTCGATGAGCAGGAGGTTTACTTCTTTCAGAATGAAAAAAAATAACAATGGAAAACCAATGCCCTGTAGAACGCCAAACACAATGCTGTTCTTCTTAAACATCTAACTTCCAGCTTTTTCCAATGTGCTCGATGGCGTGAAATGCGGTGAGATCAAACTGTACCGGAACCATGGAAACATATCCTTCTTTCAAAGCCCATTCATCAGTGTCTTCTCTGTGATCATAACTCACAAATTTGCCTGTCAGCCAATAATATTTATGCCCGCGAGGATCTATCCGCTCATCATAGTCTTCTTCCCATTTTGCATTAGCTTGGCGACACACTTTAATACCTTTAATCCTTTCTAACGGAAGCTTTGGGAAATTCACGTTAAGCAAAGTGCCGTGCGGCAGCTTATTTTCCAGCAACAACCTCGCGATGGTTCTTGCATAATGTTTTGCACCGGTGAAGTCGGCTTCAAAGGAATAATCGAGCAAGGAAAAACCGATTGCCGGAATGCTTTCAATACAAGCCTCAACCGCTGCGGACATAGTTCCTGAGTAAATAACGTTGATTGATGAATTGGAGCCATGATTTATTCCTGAAACGCACAGATCCGGGTTCTTATTAAGAATCTTGTCTTTGGCAAGCTTTACACAATCAACCGGGGTACCGGAACATTGGTACGCATCAATACTTTCAAAAAGATGCACTTTTTCAATGCGAAGCGGATCGCCAATCGTGATGGCATGTCCCATTCCTGATTGAGGTTTATCCGGAGCAACTACCACAACTTTGCCCAAACCAGTCATCGCTTCTACCAGCGCCTTCAATCCCGGTGCAGACACACCATCATCATTGGTTACTAATATCAGCGGAGAATTTTTAGTCATTTAGTTTGTGAAATCTGATGTGCAAATCTAACAGGATAGCCTATACTGTTAGGCGACAGTTATACACCCGTTTCGATTGGCGAGGCATAAGGAAGGGAGAAAGGAGAAGGTGTGAAATTCAAATAATGGATATGCTGCCTATTTAAGGTATAGAGATCACTACATTTGCACCACTTACAGAGGTTTCGAATTGCTCGAGATTCTCCGTTGCCTTGCCGCTTTTAACGCTGCCATCAAGGTTGAATAGTGAGCCGTGCTTGGTGCACTTTAATTGCTTGCCGCTCTCAACGACTTTTCCATTTCGATGTGTGCAAACGAGCCTCAGTGCCATGAAACTGCCATCATCATTTTTTCTGACAAGTATTTCGCCTTTAACCGCATGATTCACCACTACCGCAGATTTATTTTCAAATGAAGATAAGGGAACGGTAAACTCATCCCCGTCAACAGTTTTGAGTGGCTGAGGGAAACTGAAACTTTCCAGCAACGTAATGGCGGTGCCCGCTGCTAAGAAACAAGAACCGCAGGTTGAAATAAATTCTCTTCTGGTTTTCATGGGAAGTGTTTTTGTGAGTTACTTTTAAAATCTTTCAAAAATGATGCCGATCATGCAATAGTAGTAAAAGAATAATCAGAGTCTTCCAGTTAAAATACGAAGAAGCTTTTTAAGACGAAAACAGGAATAGTGGTAAAAAGTTTTGGAGGAATTTACTTTACCAAAACTTTTTCAATGAATATTTTATCACCGCTGCAAAGGTTGATGTAATAAACACCTGCTGGCATCTGATGAGCAGAAATATGTTTTGAAAATTCTCCTTCAAACTGCTTATAGGTTTCATCTATCAAAATTTGGCCAATGGAGTTAAAAATCCTTAAATGCAAATCTTGCTTTTCCTGAATGTTTAAACGAAGATGGAATTCACCGGAATTGGGATTTGGATAGATAAAGAAATTCTTCTCCTCAAAACTTTCAGTTTCATAGTTTCTTTTTGCAGAACTGTTAACTACCGTGAAATGACGAATCAGTGAGACTCCAGCAGTTCCCGAACCACTGCTGCCGGTAAACGGAGTAATTGTGAGCGTATGATTACCGGCAGGTACGTTCCACGCGATGTAATTACCAGTAGGCGTATCCCCGTTGATCGCATAAGGCGCAATATTTTCTGTTCTGACCGCTGCTCCGTTCAAAATAAACTTCACGCTTTTCACAGCACTTGTAGAACATACATCCGCCCGCACACTGAAGGGTGGCATAGTTGAAAGATTGATGGTCATGCCCTCTGTCATCGGTCCGATTTCGCCAGCAGTTCCCTGATGAACCAGCATTAATTGAGTTACCTGATTCGGCTGACATGGCCCCCCGCAAGAAGACCCATCCCCAAAGCAAACTCCACAGGCATCTTTCTCTGAGTTGGCAGCATGTCCGGTATTTCCACCAGAACAAACATTACAATCATCCAGAAACGCAGTTCCGCCCGGAACGCCATTGCAGTCAGGAGTGCCGCCACCACTTTGATTGATAACCGTAAACGAAACGGTTTCACTGATTCCTGTTGTTCCATTGCCACCTCCCTGTGAGTACGGAGTAGCTGTCAGCGTTTTAGAACCTACGCTTGGATTCCAGGCGATATATCCTCCGCTGTTATCGCCATTAATAGCATAGGGTGATAAAGATTCCGTTTTGATCGCTGAGCCGTTCAAAATAAATTTCACACTGCCTACATTTTGACCATTGCATGTATTCGCACGAATACTGAATGAGCCGATTGTTGCAAGGTTTATTGTCATCCCATCCGTGAGCGGCCCGATCTCACCGGTATTGCCTGCATGCATCAAAGTAAACGAAACCACTTCCAAAGGTTGACAAGGACCTCCGCATGAGGAACCATCGCCAAAGCAGACTCCACAGGCATCCTTATCTGAGTTGGCCACATGCCCGCTATTTCCACCCGAACAAACATTGCAATCATCAAGAGATGCAGTTCCTCCCGGATCGCCATTGCAATCCGGAGTTCCTCCCCCACCCTGATTGATTATTGTGAATGAAACCGTTTCACTGATTCCGGCCGAGCCAGAACCTCCACTGCTGGTATAAGGAGTTCCGGTTAATGTTTTTGAACCGGTAGTTGGATTCCATGCAATGTAGCTGCCACCATTGTCACCGTTGATCGCGTACGGAGGACTTGATTCGGTTCTGATTGTGGAACCATTCAAGATGAATTTCACGCTTCCTCCATTCTGACATTTGTCGGCTCGAATGCTGAATGGGCCTATAGTTGCGAGATTTATCGTCATGCCATCAGTGAGCGGACCAATCACCCCAGCCGTTCCGGCATGAACAAGGGTGAATGACACAACTTCATTCGGTACGCATCCTCCGGGGGGCGGTGAGCCGGAAAAAGAAAATTTTTCCTGGGAGTTTAATTCCTGAGAGCCCCCACGTGTTCCGGCACCTGCAGCAACATAAACCTCATTGTTATAAACGACTGCGCTTGTTGCATGTCGCGCTTGATTCAATGGCGCCAATGTGCGCCATGACTGGTTAACAACATGAAAAGCTTCTGTTTGATTATGCGCGATCTGCGCGCCTTCGCCTCCAATTACAAGAATCTCATCTCCGAGAACAGCCACCGAAGGCGCGGCCCGTTGAGTGGGAATATTCTTGGAAGATGGCAATGGTGTCCACGAGTTAGTTGCAATATCATAAACATCAACCTCCGGTACAGTGTATTTAAAAATATCACCATTGAATCCGCTGCGCCTTCCACCAATTGCATAAATTTTCCCATTCACAATCGCTGCTGCAAAATGATCTCTTGAGCGAGGGGCATCCGCCAACTGCGTCCATGTGTTATTTTGCGGATCATAAACATCGAGCCATGACACCCACCCGGATGAATGTCCATCCGTGATGCCGCAAACGAGATAGAATTTATTATTGTGGACCACACAACCCGCAGCGCCCCTTCTCCTGCTTGCAGGAATTTCCGGACCAACGCTCCATTGCTTTGTTACAGGATCATAGATATAAATGTTTGGAACTGGTGTTTCATGACAACAGTTACCCGTGAAGGCGCCTATCACATAAACTTTTCCATTGTATTGGATTGCCTGAAAATGATGAAGCTGGATTGGCGGTGTTGTTTCCGTTGCCCATGAATTTGCAACCGGGTCATAAGCCTGAACCGGTTTTGTTCCCCTGCCACCTACCAAATAAAATTTATTACCTGCCTCCACATAGGAACACTCGTGCCTTGCTGTCGGTGAATTAGATGAATTGATAGTTTGCCACTGACCGGTTTGGGCAATAGCACCTGCTGTAACGATAACTAAAATAAAAAAAGGCAGGACTGGTTTTTGGAATAACATGGCGAAGTCAATTTAAAATAAAAAAACCTTAATTGCACCTTTCGATAAAGGCAATTTTAAGTCAGGTTTAATAACCATTCCACGCAAAACACGGAGATAGAACAGATATGCAAGTCACTTAAAGCCAAAGAGCCACCGCATTTGGGCGGTGGCTCTTTGGCTTTTGGTTGAGGAATCAATTGTCAGTTATCTCATTCTCTAAATATCAACCTTGTCTCACGTTTCACAGGACTATCTTCTGAAACTATTTCTACTATATAAATACCCTCAGCCAATGTTCCCATCTCAATGTCATATTTGTTAATTCCTTCTTCAATCAGAATCCTTTCGGCAATTAACCTTCTTCCCACAAGATCATATATCGTGATGAATCCTCTCCGTTCTTTGTAAGCATCCACCTCCACATAAATCCAACGCTGCGTCAATGTATTTGCAAAGACTCTCACTTCAAACCTCTCCTCGGGATTGCGATTGACTTGCTGCCTGATAGGGAAAGCGATAACCTCAAAGTCTCCCGACACCGTGCATCCATTTGAGTCTGTTACAGTTACGGAATAAATGCCAGGTGGAAGGTTTGCAAGATCTTCGGTTGTATCACCGTTTGACCAATTGTAGGTGTATGGTGAAATACCTCCGCTCACAATCAGGTCAATAGCCCCGTCATTTGCTCCCTGAGCTGATTCATTTTCTATGTCAGCATTGAGCGCAAGAGGATCAGGTCCCGGTACGATAATAATCACCGTTGCCTGACAGCCGTTGTCATCGGTAACCGTTACCGTATCATTACCTGCCGGCAATCCGCTAACATCTACAGTAGTTTCACCTGAAGTCCACTGGAATGTGTAAGGAGCTGTCCCCCCAAAGACTGTAAGATCAATCGAGCCGTCACTTGCATCGCTACAACTCACAGGCGTTGGAACACCGCCCAGAGCAAGCGGGGCTGGCTGTTCAACGGCAAAACTCTGCGCAGCCGTGCAACCATTGGCATCTGTAACGGTTACTGACGGCAATCCTGCCGTAGTGCCAGTGAGGTCTTCCTGAGTTGACCCATTTGACCACAAGAAATCGTAAGGTGTTGCTCCTCCCGAAACAGTTAAATCAACACTGCCATCGCTTGCACCGAAACAGCTCACATCATTCGGATCACCGGACAAGTTCAATTCTACTACAGTTAAGTTTGTCACGATCACGCTATCACA
>CAYOYI010000061.1:11298-12418 GCA_964408105.1 uncultured Chitinophagaceae bacterium
ACATAAGTCCCGGATTCAGTTTGGAATGCCCCGCCAGCAAACAAGCTATCGCCCGTGCAAATCTCAGCCTCAACGGTATCGCTAAATGAAGGCAACACCGTCAATTCGGTTGTCAGCAAACTGTCGCAGCCATTTGCTGCTGTGAGCGTGTCAACATAAGTTCCTGATTCCGTCTGCAATGCGCCCCCCGCAAAGTAGCTTTCGCCCTCACATATTTCCACTTGAACGGTTTCGGATGAAACAGGCAGTACAGTTAGGGTAGTAATTACTATACTATCACAACCATCTGTGGTTTGTAAACTGTCAGTGTATATGCCCGACTCAGTTTGGTCGGCCCCGCCAGCGAAATAGGATTCGCCTTCGCAAATCTCAATATCATTATTAGTAATGGAAATCGGCAGAACCGTAAGCTCGGTAACCACTATGCTGTCACAACCACCGGCTGCCGTAAATGTGTCAGTGTAAATACCGGATTCAGTTTGATCTGCTCCTCCTGCAAAGTAAGATTCGCCTTCACAGATTTCTACCGATTCGTTGGTTACAATCATTTGCTCCACATTCAGTGTGGTCGTGATGATACTGTCACATCCGAAAGCTGTCGTTAAGCTATCAATGTAAATGCCGGATTGAGTTTGGAAGGCACCTCCGGCAAAGAAACTATCACCTTGGCAAATTGAAACTGATTGCGAAATATCAAAAGTCGGATTTACGATCAATTCAGTAATGACTATGCTGTCGCAGCCATTGGATGCAGTGAACGTGTCCTGATAAATTCCTGATTCAGTTTGATCCGCTCCTCCTGCAAAGAACGATTCGCCTTCGCAAATTTCTGCCTGCTGATTTGAGGTTGCTGTCGGCAAGACAGTTAGCACGGTAGTCACAATGCTATCACACCCATTTAAACCTGTTAATGTATCAAGGTATGTTCCGGATTCAGTCTGATCGGCTCCGCCTGCGAAATATGATTCGCCCTCACAGATCGTAACTTGCTGTGTTGAGTTCAAAGCAGGGAGAACAGTCAGCTCGGTTATTACAATGCTGTCGCAACCATTTAATGCCGTTAAAGTGTCGAAATATGTTCCACTCACCGTCTGATCTGCTCCGCCTGCAAAGTAGCTTT
>CAYOYI010000061.1:12518-13711 GCA_964408105.1 uncultured Chitinophagaceae bacterium
GTGTCGAAATATGTTCCACTCACCGTCTGATCTGCTCCGCCTGCAAAGTAGCTTTGGCCTTCGCAAATCTCAATCTGCATCGTGCTTGAAGACGATGGGAGTACAGTTAACACTGTTGTTACCACGCTATCACAGCCGTTCGATCCGATAAATGTATCAAAGTACGTTCCGCTCACGGTTTGATCGGCTCCGCCTGCGAAATAACTTTCTCCTTCACAAATTTCCACCTGAACATTCGCAGGCTCTGCTGGCTCATTCACCACAACAGTTAATGTGGTTGTATCGGAACAGCCTGTGCCATTAACAACCACAACACCCACTTCAATAGCACCTGGAATCGGAATGAATATGGAAGTATCGGCTGGCAAACCAGCCGCTGGAATCGTGATATCAACTGCTCCATCATTGAAATAATCAACATAATAAACTGCACCGGCATCCACTCCGGTTGATAGGTTAGTTAAAGTGGTGGGGGCACCCAGGCAAACTGTATCCGTAACAAAATCGAGCTGAGGCAACTCGCTTACCACAACGGTAACTACAAGTGTATCTGAACAACCTGAACTGTTCACCACAATAACTCCAATTTCACCGGTGCCTGAAAGCGGTACTACCAATGATGTGTCGTCAGGGAACTGAGCTGCAGGAATAAGAAGATCAACGCTACCATCGTTGAAGTAATCAATAAAGTAAATCGCGTCTTCGTCAACACCTGTTGAAAGATTGCTTAAGGATGTTGCATCTCCGAAACATACCGTATCGGATACAAAACTGAGCTGCGGCCTGTCGTTTACAACCACTGTTACAACAGTTGCATCTGAACAGCCGGTGCTATTTATAACCTGCACTCCAATTTCACCGGTGCCCGCAAGCGGAACTATCAACGAGGTATCGTTAGGGAACAACGCTGCGGGAATCATCACATCAACACTTCCATCATTGAAGTAGTCAATCAAATAAATGGCACCTGCATCAACTCCGGTTGACAGGTTGCTTAAGGATGTTGCATCTCCGAAACATACCGTATCCGTTACGAAACTCAGCTGTGGCGGTTCATTCACCACCGGCTGAAGTTGTTGTCGGTGGTGGAAAATAGTAAAAGAGTCGACGTGGGAGCTTACCACCACCTGGTCCGTTGTCGTCTTCTTCTTATTCTTCACTTACAAGGTAAAAATATCATCTTGGTCGTTCAA
>CAYOYI010000062.1:0-13708 GCA_964408105.1 uncultured Chitinophagaceae bacterium
TAGAGAAAGCGAGTAACTGCGCGGGTCCCATGCCCTTGAAAAACTGGCGATAGCCAACTTTGTTTTTCGAAAACAGCTTAATGAATAACGGATAGAAGACGAACAGCACAAGAGCAAGACCAGCTATTACAACAAGGGAATACACGCCCAAGCCTTTGAATATTTCCATCACGTTCTTCGGGTTATCCCCGGCCATCTCCGCGATCTTTCCAGCAAGCAAAGCGAAAACAAAATATGGCGCCCCGAGCATTACCACATCCACCATTTTCATGAATACTTCATTTGATGAATTCACAAAATCAACCACCGGTCTGGCTTTTTCCGAAGGAATAAGAATGAGCGTGACCCCGAAAAAAATCGCAAAGAAAATCACCTGCAGCATCAGGCTGTTATCATTCAATGAAAGGAAAATATTAGAAGGAACGATGTCCACTATCATTTCCAACGGCCCTTCGCTTTTGCTTTTCTGTGCAGTGCTTATTTTGCCCTGCAATGATTCATCAACAGGACGGCTTTGGAATTCCTGCTTCTCCTGTGCCACCAGTTCAGCATATTGCGGATCGTTTAAAAACGAGCGATGATCCTTGATAACCTTTCCATTTTCAGTTGCCCACAGTTCGTAACTCAGCCGGTTTCGTATCCTTTGTTCCTCTGACGAATATGTTCCCGGCTTGATCGTATTCGCGAGCAGCAAGCCAATTGAAATGGCGAATACTGTTGTAAACAAATAAAGGCCTAAGGTTTTTCCTGCCAGTCTTCCAAGACGTGTAGCATCTTTTAAACCCGCCACACCACCAATGATGGAAAACAAAACGAGCGGCACCGCGATCAGTTTCAGCAAATTGATGAATATCCTGCCCCATGGCTCAATCCATGCGATAGTGAACGCTGACCAGCCAAATCTGCTTGACACCAGCGCATAAGCAACCCCTAAGATGAGTCCAAGTATAATTTGCCAGTGAAGCGGGATTTTTTTCATCTGCTTAGAGACTGCTTACCTTATTGGCTTTGCTTCTGAGTAAATGATCGGCAAGGACAAGCGCAGTCATAGCTTCCACAATGGGAACTGCTCTTGGAAGCACACACGGATCATGCCGTCCCTTTCCTTTCAATGCGGCCTTCTCCCCTTCCTCATTTATACTCTCCTGCTCCTGCATGATAGTTGCCACGGGCTTGAACGCCACTTTAAAATAGATATCCATTCCGTTTGAGATACCGCCCTGAACACCTCCTGAGTGATTTGTTTTTGTAATGATCTTCCCACCTTTTTTTTCAAAAATGTCATTATGCTCTGAACCCTTCAACTTCACTCCATCAAAACCGGAACCGTATTCAAAACCTTTGGCAGCATTTATGCTAAGCATCGCTTTTCCTAAATCAGCATGTAATTTGTCAAACACCGGTTCTCCTAAACCAACCGGGCAATTTCTCACCACACAACTTATTGTGCCTCCAACAGTATCCCCTTCCTTCCTTGTTCTTTCAATCAGCTTTACCATTTTATCAGCAGTACTTTGGTCGGGGCATCGAACAATATTTTTTTCAGAATCTGTAAGCTTCAATTCTGTATAGCTCTTTTTCAATTCAATATCGCCCACCGAGGAAACAAAAGCATTGATCTCAACTTTTTTTTCTGCCAACAACAATTTAGCTATTGCACCAGCGGCAACACGAGCAGCAGTTTCACGCGCTGAAGACCTCCCTCCTCCCCGGTAATCACGGATACCGTACTTTTCCTGATAAGTAAAATCAGCATGTGAAGGACGGAAAACTCTTTTCATCTGGTCATAATCTGCAGGGCGCTGATCTTCATTCTTGATCAGCATGGCAATGGGAGTGCCGAGTGTTGCCCCCTCAAAAATCCCGGAGAGAATTTCTACCGTGTCGGATTCTTTTCTTTGCGTGGTAATTTTTGATTGGCCGGGTTTCCTGCGATCAAGTTCATTTTGGATGCAGTCATTTTCTACCTTAAGGCCTGCCGGACATCCGTCAATTACAACACCGATTGCCCGTCCGTGTGATTCACCAAAAGTGGTAATGCGAAAAAGCTCTCCGAAGCTATTGCCAGACACTATCTTGAATTGAAAATTGAAAGTTGATAATTGAAACGAATTGCAAATTGGCTAATTCCAATGCCCAATTATTTTAAGTTGGTTTTAAAAAAGAAAAGTCAAAATCCAACGAAGTTGGACGCTTGTTTTTTGACTGTTGAAACGTGAGTTTGGAAGTTTTTACAATTGAAGCTGATATTCTGATCAATTCAACACATTTATCATGCAGATTGGTATAGATTTCCATTTTTAAAAATCCGCTGTCTTTCAGGAGATTTAACCAGTATTCGCTTTCGTTTGCTTCCTTCAAAGCAATGTTCATCTTGTGAGTAAAATCCCGCTTGCTTTCCGCATGTTCCGCTTCTCTTACTAACGCTCCAATTGCTGTTCCTGATCGAAGCAATTGCTTGGAAAGAATATATTCCTTTTTCTCTTCCGCCAGCATTCTACACACCCGCACAATGTCCAATGCAAACGAGTAAGATTTATCTGCAATTAAATTAGCTCGCTTATTCACTTTCAATTGTCAATTATCCATTGTCAATTTTACTTGTTAACCGGTTTCATCTCTCCGACTACCGTAAACTCTGCTCTGCGATTTTGCTGCCTGCCTTCCGGATCATCCTTCCCATTCGATTTTTTGTTTGGAGCCACGTTCTTTTTCTCACCATAACCTTTTTGCAAGAGTTGTTCTTTAGCTATTCCTTCACGGATCAAATAGTTGTACACTGCTTCAGCTCTTTTTTCCGAGAGCTTTTGATTGTAATATTCACTTCCCATATCATCTGTGTGCCCGCCAATTTCAACTATGATTGGATAGTTCTTCATTATCGCAACGACATTTGCCAGAATAGGGCGCGAGTCGTCCCTCAGTTTTGACTTATCAAAGTCATAATAAACAATACCCATTGGCAAACCAACCTGGTAAGGTTTTCTCTTCATCTTGATATCCTGCTGGATCACCTCCCCATCCTCGCGATCTACTGTACTCACGGAAGCCTCATTATCAAAATAATTCGGGGCGGTTACCGTCAGTCTGTATTTCTTATCACCTGGAAGTTTTGCTTTATAATAGCCATCGGGAGTGATTGGTGCGGAAGCGATTAAGCTGTCCGTTTCGGCATCATAAATATTTACGGTGCCTTCGCGTACTCTTTCACCAGTGCTGTCATCGGTCACCCAGCCTTCAACGTACGCAAATGTTGTCGGAAGCCTGAACTCCCAAATATCATCACAGCATGTCGGACTTTTTGGTGAATACCCGCCTGCACGGTTTGATACAATAAAGCCTTTCCTCTTATTCTCACCAATTGCAAAATACAAATCGTCTACACTCGAATTGAGCGGAACTCCGATATTTTGCGGTGAGCCCCAGTTTCCCTCAGCATCACGCTTGCTGGAGTACACATCAAAACCGCCAATATTTATTCTTCCGTCAGAGCTATAATACAAAGTGTGGGTAGAAGTATCATAGTATGGAGTGATATCATCATAGTACGTGTTAAGGTCTGTACCAAGGTTATGGATGTCTGTAAAATTGCCGGCTGCATCCCGTGTGACGTACCATATATCATAACCTCCTCTGCCCCCTGAGCGGGTTGAAGCATAATACAATACCTCATTACCATCCCGGTCCAGAGCAGCCATAGGATGCGTTGATGAGAAATCCCCGTTTACAGCTTCGCTCAACAAAACCGGTTCACTCCAGCCGGTATCCATTTTTGCGCTCTCGTATATCTGACATTTTATGATCATTTTATCCGTTTCATTACATCGGGTAAAATAGATCCGCTTCCCATCGGGAGATAATGCAGCATTGCCCACATGATAATCACCATGGTTAAACGGAGCTTCAAAGAATCTCGAATCCAGCCACAGACTATCGTTTTTGGTTGCAGTAAGCAACCGCGTGTATCTCAGTTTGGTGGTGTCATCAACCGCAAATGCCGAATCCGGAAGCAATGCCGCATATAGCAGCAGCGAATCGTTAATAAGGCGTGGGGATAAATCTGTAAGCGGATGGTTCGCTTCGGAACCGATATTCTCAACGATGATGTTTTTTGGTTTTTCCTGTTTGAACGACAATGCAAGTTTGCACCCTTCCACTTCATCAGCAATGGTACTTTTCACTTCTTTCATTTTTTCAACGTCCGCTGCTCGTTTGATTTTTTTAAATTCAGAGCGGTGAAATTGCTCGAACTGTGTGATCGCCTTTTCGTACTCGGCATTATACTTGAGACTTCTTGCAAGATAATATCCGGCATAGGGATAATTTACCGAATCCACCGCCAGCAACCGTTCGTACCACCTGATCACCTCAGGGTAATAGCGAATCGCGTAGTTTGATTCTGCCAGTTGATTCAGCGTGTATTTGTCAGTTGGTTTTTCTTGCTGAACCAATTCGTACACCGCGATCGCATTAAGGTAATCACCGGATTGCAGCAGATTGTCTGCAAAGAACAATTTCTTCCGCCACTTCATATTGGCCACCCGCTCCATCAGCGAATCCTTCACTATTGGTATAGTATCCGATTCTAAATCCTGTGTTCGGGCATTTAATGATATTCCAATAACACCGATTGCTAACAATAAACCTTTTATTCGCATATCTAATTTTAAATTCAAGCTGAAATCAGAACCTTGGACAGAATAGCAATTGTTTCAATTGCGGATACGGAAAAGGATGCACATACATCAGCGAAACCTCAAACGCCCCCACCGCTTTCGGAGCTACCGTAAGATCGGAAGTTGTGGCATCAAAGCTGAAGGCAAGTCTGAAATTGCGATATTCAAAAGCCGTGTAAGCTACAAAGGCATCATCAAGGTTACCGCCATTTGCTTTTGAAGCGGGCAGCATCCTGAAAAAGGCTCCGAGGTAGAAGAGTGTATTTTCTTTTTCCGTCAATTTGAAGACACAGGCAGTACCCAGGTTAAGTTCATCAGCTTTTCTCTGCCTCATATATATAACCGATGGCAATAGCGCCATCCGCTTATGAAAAATATATTCTGCACCCGCATGAGCCACATAGCGTACGGGAAGATTTTCATCTGCTCCCAGAAAAGACTCATTCGGCTGCGTGAGGTGAAACACCGAAAATCCAATGTAGGCGCTTGTTTTATCTGAAAACTTTGAATTGCCCATCAAACCAAGATTCAGATCAAAAAAGCTTTTGGTATCATCAGTAATGTTTTCTTTGTGGTCATGATTCGTGTTGAGCGGATCAAGTTGATTATAGAAAACTGCCTGGCTCATATCAAATCGCTTCTGGTTATACCCCGCCTGAACTCCAAGAGAGATAACATGATTCCCTTTTTTACCTAAAGACTTATGATAGGCTGCAGAAACCATTGCCATAAAATTGGTTAGCAACCCATCACCGGCCCGATCATGAATGATAACCAGACCAAGACCAAGCGCATCTTTACGAAACTGTATTGGCGCATCAAAAGATCCTGCATAAGTTGCGTACGGGGTGCCTTTGAGCAACGAGAACCACTGATTCCTGTAATTCAGTGAGAACCGAAACACCCCATTGACCTTACCCGTCAGCGAGGGGTTGAGGGACAGCGGTGAATTATAAAATTGTGAAAAATGTATGTCCTGAGCTTTGAGAGAAACCAGCGACAGCAGTGATGCAAATAGAATAAATACTCTTTTCATAAGCCTTAACATGGGCTAAAAATCTGAAAAAAATCAGAAATATCGTAGTATTTAAAACAGAAGATTTCCCCCGTTTGACTTTCGTGTAGCAAATTAACCTCAATACAGTTGTCAGAGTGTTTCAATTATATCATTTTTGCCTCTCAAAACAGCCAAAATGAAGAATCTTATCATTGCCTGCATGGCATTGTTGTGTTTATGGTCATGCACATCAGGAAATCAGGGAAACTCACAGGATAACGCATCAACGACCGATACTTTAGCAACATCCGCAACAGACAAGGAGCAAACAAATGAGACCGGGAAAGGGTCTTTCGAAGATCTCACTCCGGGGATGGACGCTGAAGAAGTGGTGAAACTTCTTGGTGAGCCGACAAAAGTGGATTCACTTAACTCAAACTCCGATACTGTGATTGAAGATTGGTGGTACGGTGAAAACCAAAAGCTCAGGCTGATCAATAAAAAAGTGAACCGCATTGTAAAAGATGTTGAGCACGAGCAGGAGATACTGAAAAAGATTGTGGAAGCGAAGAAAAATAAAGATGAGGCCGAAGTTAAACGCCTCATGGAAGAGCTGACCGGGAGCAAATTCTAATCCATATCTGAGTGAATTTAACCAGCAGCGAGCTGCAGCGGCTAATCCGTCATCGCAGAAGCATTCCCCCGGAACAATTCGATACTGAACGCAAGATTGAAGATCACATCATTCAGGAGATGCTGATCAATGCCAACTGGGCACCTACTCACGGCCTTACCGAACCCTGGAGGTTCGTAGTGTTTGCCAGCAAGGGATTAAAAGAGCTTGGAACTTTTCAGGCTGAACTTTATAAGAAGCTTACCCCCGAAAATGAATTCAAGCAGGCCAAATATGATAAGCTGGCACAACGGCCTTTGCTCGCTTCTCATGTAATCTCGATCGGCATGAAGCGGCAGGAAATAAAAAAAATACCGGAAGTCGAGGAAATAGAAGCAGTAGCCTGTGCGGTGCAAAACATGCTGCTCACTGCTGCCGCCTTTAATGTTAGCGCCTTCTGGACCTCAGGCGGGATAACTTATGAGCAAGATGCAAAAAGCTTTTTCGGCCTTGATTCAAGCGACAAGCTACTTGGATTTTTGTATGTCGGCTATCCTAAAGGAGAATGGCCTTCTGGGCATCGAAAACCTGTTACTGAAAAGATAAAATGGGTGAAATAACCCCGTCATTCTCAATTTCCTTTTGATGTAGAAGAACAGATGATTAAATTTGCCGCTCGATTTTTTTAAAAATCAGACCCAGTAGCTCAGGGGTAGAGCATTTGCCTTTTAAGCAAGGGGTCCCGGGTTCAAATCCCGGCTGGGTCACGAAAAAAGTTCTTTGATGTTCTAACTTGTTCTTTATTGTTCATTTGCAGGTTAGACTAATTCACATTGAATCACTTTTTTGCGCTTCCGTTCTAAAATTGTTTCACAAATGTTTCGCACAAACGCAAAATGTTTCGCACTTTATGAAGAACGGAAAATTTGGCATCCGCTTTTTATCAGAAAAACAAATGATAACGGGGATGCGCCTGTTTACGTCAGGCTTACTTACCTTAGAAAGAAGGCAGATCATCTCAATCGGGGAAAATGTCAATATAAATAACTGGAACGTCTCCCTTGGCCGATGTTACACCTATGAAATCAAGTCGCAAACACGATTTGGAAGCAATGCCAAGGACCCTTACGGAACTCAAAGCAACGGTTCAACAAATTTTGGAAGCAAAAATCGCTACGGAAGAACGGTGGATGACAGCGGAAGCACTGCAACAAGAATTTGAGTTTAACCGTGGACGTACCTTTTTCCACAATTTTAGAAAATCTGGAGAAGTGACATGAACCAAAATAGGTGGAGAAGTACGTTATCTGCGAAGTTCATTTATAGCTTACCTTTAAAAGAAAAAGAAAAAAAGATACCGCGATTAGACTCGCTAAGCCAGTCCACCCTTAAAGTGAGGGACCTTCAATAAAATCGCGACTTCCTTCTGTAAGGGTATAGACCACTATCGTTTAATAACGTTGATCTTGAAAACTCGTACCTGTCCTTCCTGACTGGCATGAAGAAAGTAAATTCCTGTTTTAGCATCATTCAAAACAATCTCATCACGTCCTTCTGCCGAATGACCCGCAACGATCAATTTGCCGAGCATGTCTGAAACCCATATGGTTCGTTTAATTATATCTGAAAATTCAAGGGTAAAAATTCCATCATTGGGATTTGGGTAAACCTTCACAACATAGCTTTCATTTATTTCCCGTACTTCAACTCCGGTTACATTAAAAACATCGGATGTGGTGCTGCATCCGTGTGTATCGGCAACAATTACCACATAATTACCATCCTCCGTTAAGAGAAACTGTTGTGTTTTAGCATTGTTAATCGGGATATTTTCTAATAACCACTGATAGCTGTGGTAACTGCCGGTTGTCAGCGTGTCTCCGTATCGGGTGATTTCAGGCTTCACCGGGTTAGGAATCACTGTCACTACCACAGAGTCGGAAAAGGAACTTACACACCCTGAATTATTGCCAACTTTTACCCGGTAAATTCCCGCAACGCTAACGGCATTATATGGTGTGTGAACTCCATTTGACCACTCGTAATATGAGTGTCCGCCTGTGGCATTAAGCGTAACTATTCTCCCCTCACACATTGTGAGGCTGCCCTGCACACTAATAGACGGTTGGGGCGGAGTGCTGGCTACCGTCACCTGAATTGTATCAGAGGCCGGGCTCATACATCCTTGCCCATTGCTTACGGTGAGTGAATAATTACCGGTTTGAGTGACCACAATTTGTGCCGTGGTATCACCCGTTGACCATTGATAGATTCCCAACCCGATTGGAACACTCAGGGTCACAGAATTCCCGGAACAGAAATTTAATGGCCCGGAAGCTGTGATAACCGGTTTTGACAAATTCGTAACGCTGAACGTAAATGTATCGGAATGAAGGCTGTTACATCCATGGCTATTGGTTACATAGAGGTACAGAGATTGGCTATTTGTTATCCAGACAGATGGAGTTGAACGCCCGTCACTCCAATGATATGCCGCATAGCCTGGCGGACCTTCCAACAACGTACTGTCTCCTGCACAAAAAAATGATGGGCCCGTTTGTGTCAAAACAGGTACCGGGGGTTGCGGATATGAATTGACATGAAACGTATCAGAATAGGGGCTGAAACAACCCGATGAATTTTTTACTCTGACGAAAAAACTTCCTGTTGTATCAACGGTGATTTGTCTTGTTGTTTCCCCGTTTGACCAAAAGTAATTGGAGAATGTTGGGGTAACTCTTAGCGTTACAGTTTGCCCTGAGCCTTCACACAGATCCAGGTTTCCGGTGACTGTGATTGCCGGTTTCGAGGGAGCTGAAGCAACAGTTATGGTTTTACTTGCTGAAGCCAAACTGGAACACCCGGGTCCGCTTGTTGCGGTTACTTTATAACTCCCGCCTTGGGTAACAAATATGCTATTACCTGTTTTTCCATTGCTCCACAAATAGGTGTAACTGCCTACAGGATTGACGACACTCAGTCTTGCACTGTCTCCGGGACAAATTGTTGACGAACCGACTACCTGTATGACTGGTGCTGAAGGTGTTGTAGTAAGGGTCATAGTAACTGTATCGGACATTTCACTACCACAGTAAGTCACACGCCATTCATATTTATTCTCCCCATCATGAAGAAGTCCAACTCGTGAATCGGGAGCATAAATATCATTCACAAGATGGTAATGATCCAGAGGGTACCACCTACCAACACCAACAATTGGCGAAATTGCATTCAAGTGTGTGAGATAATTAAAAAAACAAACAGTAGTATCCATCCCTGCATCAGCCATGCTGATATTCAAATTGCAATCATGATATTCAAAGGCACCCAGATCAATGATTCCGTTGATTCTTGGACTCCTGTCCATGTCGGCCGGGATTAACCATAATCCGGAAGTATCAAAGGTTCCGGTTCCAATCGCGGGCGAGCCCGGTTGCAAACGGAAATTATCATCCAGTGTTCCAAGAATATTATCCACTCCATCAGGATCAACAAAGTCAGGGAGCGTATCCGCGAGCGCAAACCCGTTAATATTACCTTGCAAAATACAATGTCCGATTGATGTCGGTCTGCTGGGATTAGGTTGGTTCAGTATTTCAGGAGTACCGTTATTCCAAAAAATGCAGTTTCTTATCCTGGTGGAATCCAAATGTGTAACGTAGTCATAAATAACCTTGCCATCCCCTGCAGAATTATTTTGGTAGAATGTCGAATTTGTAATGTCACATTTACCTGTCCCAGAAACAAATCTTATTGCGCCTCCATTTCGTCCTGCATAATTACCTATGAACTCGCAACTCTGAATTCTGGCCTTGGTCCAACGCAGCTCCATCGCACCACCATCCAATGTTGCAGTATTATTCAAAAACCGCGAGTTGTAAACCCTGAATCCATAGGTACCTGGAGATTGATCAACATAAATGGCCCCTCCGTTTTGAAGTGAATCGAGTACCGAATTTTTAATGAAATTGCAATTATGGATTTCAGTTATATTAGAACCTAAAGCATACATTGCCCCGCCACTTCTTCTAGAAGTATTCTCTTCAAACAGGCAGTCAATATATTTCCCGAACCAGCAAAAAACTGCGCCTCCGGCATTGTAAGAATGATTCTCCCGGAAAATGCAATTGATCACTATTGTTCCTGTTACATATATAGCACCACCGGTACCATTGTAATTTTGAGGAACTCCAACTACATTTTGATAAAACAAACAATTAGAAATTAATCCGCCACCTCGGTTTAGTATGGCTCCCCCATTACCCTTAGCATGATTATTTTCAAAAACACAATCGCCCACATACACGTACGAGTTGCTCGCATATATTGCTCCACCTGCCGTCTCCGCAAAATTCCTTCTGAAAATGCAATTGCTGATAAACAAGTATGATTCCTCAGCCCATATTGCCGCCCCGTGAGTGTAATTGTAGTTTGGCGCCTGGGCATTTTGAACCGCATGACCATCTCCCATGATGAAGCCATCAATATAAATGTGGCCATTTGTCTGCTCCGCGACAATAATTTTTGGCGCATTATCTGAAGTATCTCCTCTAATGCCGATATCACCGCTTAGTATGGTTTTATTAGTTATCCAATTTCTTTGTTCACGACCGGATTCATTACCGGCAAATCCTCCATACAGGGAAACACCGGATTTCATTATAAATGGCGTGAGAGATATGGAGTCAAAAAATGGGAAATACATGCCTTTTGCAACCCAAATCTCATCTGTGGAGTCGGCTGCTGCAAGTGCATCTTGCAAATCATTGAAAGCATTCAGCCAGGAAAACCCATTGTTTGCACCACCTGCAGCGGAGTCAACGTAAATTACCTGTTGTGAGCAGACAGCATTAAAACAGATGCAGAGGCAAGCTATTATAAAGGATACACGTATCACGATATTCATGCAAAATACAAATTGTTTATTGGAATTTAATGCTAACAACACAAAGACACTTTTTGTAACTTGAAGTTTTATGAGATCACTGGAAGGACCGTTTCCTCTTGATGAGCGGCACGTTGATAATTACGTGATGAGCGCTGAACCGGGCATTTTTCTGCTTGGCGATACCGCAATAACGATTATTTCAGACTTAGTTCCAAGATAAGAGTCGGAAAATAACAATTGTTCTTATCCTGTAATCATATGCCTATAATAACTCATTGCTTGTCTCTGGCAATTTGAATCCTATAAACGACAGCGGGCAGACAACTCAAAGGTCAAGCTGCTGGTGTTATCATCTATATTGAAAACATCCTACATTTATGAAATGTTTGAGAATAAATTTCTCATGCTTTTTCTTTTACCAGTCGTCCTCAATGCACAGTTTGATGACAACTTTCGGGTAAAACAATTTTCAATTGAGAATGGCTTATCTCAATCCTCAATTACGTGTATTTACCAGGACTCGGAAGGCTTTATGTGGTTTGGAACGGAGGATGGATTGAACAGGTATGATGGTTATGAGTTTAAGATTTTTCGACCCGAACCGGAAGATTCAAACTCTTTAAGCGGAGCAAGTATTACAAGCATCACTGAAGATAAATCCGGTAATCTGTGGGTCGGCACGGCTAATCATGGCTGTTGCAAATTGGAAAAGGGATTACAGAGATTCGTATGTTACTCAGCCGATGGTTCGCCAGAAGCAATTAGCAGTAACGGTGTAAATGCAATAAAAGTCGCCATGGATGAAAGCATTTGGGTTGCTACTACGTCCGGTTTGAATAGGCTTGAGCCTGCCTATAGTATTACAAAAACCTATCACTTTCACCAAAATCCCCTTGGATCTTCCAACAACATTAAGGACCTGATTATAGATGCCGACTCTATAATTTGGATATTATCGTCTGAAGGAGTTATAAAGTTTATGATTGAATCGAATCAATTCGAGGTTTTCAGCTTTCCTGAAAGGAATGCCGAACTCATGCACCTTGAACATATAAATGATAGCTCACTATTAGTTTCGGCTCATCACCTCGGACTATGGCTTTTTAATATAAATCAGAAGACGTTCACTCAGATCTATCCGGATATGTTCAAGCGCTTTTTTACCGTCAACCCTTTTTTAATCGCCAGCAATAGCAATGTATGGATTGGGCATGAGGGTTTTATAACCATTCTCGACAGGAAACTGAATATAGTTCACGACCGATTTTCTCCGTATCCTTCACAATACAAATTAATAAACCGCGGACATTGTACAATGTATCAGGATCGGAGCGGTTCCATTTGGGTCGGTTATTTCGGCACTTTATTTTTTCTTGACAGAGGTGAAAAGCAATTTCACACTATAGTATGTAAACCTGGTGAGAACCTAAGTTTAAAAACTCCAAGTGTCAGAAGTATCTACCAGGTGAGTCCTGAATTAATACTCGCAGGAACACATGACGGGGGTATAAATCAAATTGATTTAAAAAACAAGACTGTATCCTCATTAGAACTCCCGAACGGATCGTCAGATTTCACAACCTTCGGCATTGTGAGTGATATTAATAATTCAGCCGCCTATTTCGCAGTAGAGCATCTTTATCGATTCCGTATCAATGACAACCGCCCCCTACTTGAAAATCTTGGGAGAGGATCGGATAGGTCCATAGCAAGTGACCGTTATGGCAATGTTTGGCTTGCAGACACGTTCGCTTTCTTCCACCGCGAGCAAAATCAAATCTATACAGTAGAGAAAACGGGCAATTTAGGACCTCATAAGTTGAATAGTCCATGGCATCTTTTTATTGACAGTGAAAATATACTCTGGCTCGGAACAGCGAATGGATTAGGAAAAATGTTGAGTTTTGATACCACAAATCAAAAAGCAACCTTTCAGACTTTTACCACCAGCGGCCCTGATTCAGTTAAATTACCTAATAACTGGATCAGCTATATTACAGAATACCCAGATGGAATAATATGGGCGGGAACTTACGGAGGCGGAATGGTCAGGATAGATAAGAAAGCAAATCAAATAAAAACCTTTGACACAAAAGATGGCCTTCCTAATAATTATGTATATGGCATTCTGCCTGATTCTAAAGGTAATCTCTGGATAAGCACTAACTCCGGGATTGCCAGATTCAATCCCGATACAGAAGATAACGATTTTAAATACTACACTGCTGAAGATGGCTTGCAAAGCAATGAGTTCAATGCAAAGGCGGCATTTAGGGGTAAAGACGGAACGCTTTTCTTCGGAGGAATCAGAGGCTTAACTTACTTTCACCCGGATAGCATCCGTGATAATCCCAATATTCCTCCCGTTGTTTTCACCGACTTGAAGATTTCCAATACTGTAATTAAACCGGGCAATGCTTCTCCTCTACAGAAGCATTTAAACTATACCGACAACATCAAATTGGCGTACGATCAGAATAATATGATCATTGAATATGCTGCATTGAATTTCACACAGCCACAAAAGAACAAGT
>CAYOYI010000063.1:0-13685 GCA_964408105.1 uncultured Chitinophagaceae bacterium
TTAGCCCAAAGCCTTAATTTAGCATTTGAATAAACAACAAAATAAAAATCAAATGAGTGGCGAGAAAGTAACAATCAAAGACGGCAGCTTGCAGGTTCCCGATAATCCGATTATTCCATTTATTGAAGGTGACGGAACAGGCCCGGACATATGGGCTGCTTCTGTTCGCGTGCTGGATGCAGCGGTTGAAAAAGCTTATGGAGGTAAGCGCAAAATCAGCTGGGTTGAGGTGCTTGCGGGAGAAAAGGCATTTAACCTCACCGGTAACTGGCTGCCTGATGAAACTCTCGAAGCTATTGATAAATATCTCATCGCGATTAAAGGTCCGCTCACGACACCTATCGGAGGTGGTATTCGCTCGCTGAATGTCGCGTTGCGTCAAAAGCTGGATTTGTATGCTTGTCTGAGGCCGGTGAAATATTTTAACAATGTGCCTTCGCCCATGAAGCATCCCGAATGGATTGACATGGTAGTGTTTCGTGAGAATACAGAGGACATTTATGCCGGAATCGAATGGAATATGGGCACACCCGAGGTTCAGAAAGTGATCAACTTCCTGCAAAACGAAATGGGTGTCACCAATATCCGATTCCCTAAAACGTCCTCGATCGGAATAAAGCCGGTATCAAAAGAAGGTTCGGAAAGGCTGATACGCGCTGCAATTCATTATGCTGTCAGATATAAGAAGCCGTCAGTGACTTTAGTTCATAAAGGCAATATCATGAAGTTCACGGAAGGCATGTTCAAGAAATGGGGCTATGATCTGGCTGAGCGTGAATTCGGGGATAAAGTATTCACGTGGAATCAGTACGATAAAATCGTTGCTGATGCAGGGAGTGATGCTGCGAACAAAACGATGAAGGATGCCGAGAAAAGCGGAAAAGTAATCATTAAGGATTCCATCGCTGATGCCTTTCTCCAGCAAATTCAATTGAGGCCGCAGGAATATTCCGTGATCGCTACATTGAACTTGAATGGCGACTACATCTCTGATGCACTTGCAGCCGGAGTAGGGGGAATAGGAATTGCCCCGGGCGCAAATATCAACTACGAAAATGGCGCAGCGATTTTCGAAGCAACTCACGGCACTGCTCCAAAGTATGCCGGACAGGACAAAGTGAATCCAAGTTCCGTGATTCTTTCTGGCGCAATGATGCTTGAATACATGGGATGGACCGAGGCAAATGATCTGATAATAAAAGGATTGGAAACAGCTTTTGGCAATAAACGTGTTACTTATGACTTCCACCGTTTGATGGAAGGGGCTAAATTGCTGAAGTGCTCCGAGTTCGGAACGGAGGTAATTGATAGTATGGATTTAGTTGAAGCGTAAGCGGTTTGCAGTTGAAATCAATATCCCTCCTTGAGGAGGGCGGAAAGCGAAGCGCTTCCCGGAGGTGTAGTCATGTGAGATGATTTACCAATGTGCTGAATTATGTTAAAACTTAAAACTTATCCATTTTGATAAGGCTTTTCACTTTTACCGTGTTTCTCTTCATCGGCTTTTTTGCCAGAGCTTCCTACATCCTCATTCCGATGGATGAAGTTCAAAAAAATCATCTGAAGTCCTACGGAGTTGCTTATTGGATTTTGCAAAACGGTGTTGAAGTAGATTGGCTGCTGAATTATCGCGGGGGAAGTTTCGCTTTTAAGCATATTGACAAGCTGGAAAAAGAATGTTTGATACGCGGTGTTTCGTATGACATTCTCGCGGATGGCCAGTACAGTAAAATACTCAACGATATTGCAAACCCGGAAGTTAACATGGATATGGTGAAGCTTGAAAAAGCTCCAAAAGTTGCCGTGTATGCTCCCCCGATCAATCAGCCGTGGGATGATGCGGTCACACTCGTGCTGACTTACGCGGAAATTCCTTACGACATCGTGTATGATGATGATGTGCTCTCCGGTTTTCTTCCTAAATATGACTGGCTTCACCTTCATCATGAAGATTTCACCGGCCAGTATGGAAAGTTTTATGGTCAATACCGCAATCAGCCCTGGTATCTTGAGCAGGTGAGAAGCGCTGAAGCGGATGCCGCGAAGCACGGGTTTAGCAAAGTTTCACAGCTTAAGCTGGCGGTTGCGCAAAAAATCCGCGATTATGTTACAGGCGGAGGTTTTTTGTTTGCGATGTGCTCCGCAACCGATACCTATGATATTTCGCTGGCTGCCGAAAACAACGACATCTGCGACCACATGTTCGATGGCGACCCGCCCGACCCGCAGGCGCAGCAGAAGCTCGATTTCTCAAAGACTTTTGCCTTTGAAAATTTCTCGCTTCGCATGAATCCGTATGAATATGAGTATTCGAATATTGATGTTTCAGTTCCGCGCACCGTGCCGCCAAATATGGATTATTTTACCCTGTTTGAATTTTCCGCCAAGTGGGACCCCGTACCGACTATGCTTACTCAATGCCACACCAGAACCGTTAAAGGGTTCATGGGGCAAACCACCGCTTTCAGAAATGAAGTGATCAAATCAAACGTGCTGGTGATGGGTGAGAACAAGGCCGCATCGGAAGCCCGCTACATTCATGGCGAATATGGCTATGGCACGTGGACTTTCTATGGCGGCCACGATCCGGAGGACTATCAGCATTTTGTTTACGACCCGCCCACGGATTTGAATCTGCATCCCGGCTCACCTGGCTACCGGCTTATATTGAACAACATACTGTTCCCTGCCGCTAAGAAGAAGCCGCAGAAAACTTAGGTGCCCCACCCCTTTTAAATATCCAATGTAGTTAATATCTTGCCGCAAGGAGGCAGCCTTAAAACGGGCTTGACTTCCATGCTCAGCTTTTTCAAGGAATACTTCACATTCACTCGTGATCAGCGGAACGGGATCATCGTGCTGCTTATCATCATTGCGCTTTTAATGGCCACTCCGTATGTGTTGCCTCTTTTTGTTAAGCAAAGTGAAGTGGACATCAGCCAGTTTAAAAAGGAAATTGAAGAGTTTGAAAAGCGAAAATCCAAAAGCCCGGAACGTGCTGATGCCCATGATATCTCCGCTTCAACTCTGTTTTACTTTGATCCTAATGAAATTTCGGAGGAAGGATGGCTACAACTTGGAGTTCGGGAGAAAATTGTCCGAATCATTTTAAACTACCGTGCTAAAGGCGGAAAGTTTGACGAGAAAGAAGACCTGAAAAAAATTTATGGCTTTGATGAGCAAACTTATTTGCGGCTTGAGCCATACATTTTGATACCGGAAAAGGATCCGGAAGAAGTGGAGAGAGAAACTACTGATCCATTTGACAAGACCGTTTATTCCGCAAAGAAACCTCGCTTTGAAAAAGAGTTTGAACGGAGGTCAACACCTTATATTCCTAAGGAACCTGAACCGATAGTAGTTGAATTAAACAGCGCAGACAGTATGACGTTAACCAAGGTCAGAGGTATTGGCCCCGTATTGTCCAAACGAATTATTAAGTATCGGGATCGTTTAGGCGGATTCGTAAACGTAAATCAACTCAGGGAAGTGTATGGAATTGACACAACCTTTCTGGATCAGATCATTTCATCAACTTATGTTAATCTTGCTTTGATTAAAAAGCTTAATGTCAATCAGGCTTCTTATGATGAAATTGCAGCCCATCCTTACTTCGGAAAAAATCTTGCTAAAGCCATTACTAATTACAGAGCTCAACATGGAATGTTCAAAGTAGAAGATGATCTCAGGAAGATTTATCTAATTGACGAGAACGTGTTTGTCAAAATCGAACCTTACCTTTCTTTTTAAATCTGACAACCTTTTAGAGCCTAAATACTTCTACTCATTTGGTATTTGACCGAAGACCTTCCTTTTTATATTTGCAACCGATGAATAAGACTTCTGTAATAAACCATTCGCTCGAAGCGAAAATAAAATCGCTGATACGAGACATACCTGATTTTCCGAAAAAAGGGATCATCTTCAAAGACATTACTCCGATCCTTCTCAATCATGAATTGTGCAGTGAAATTGTTGAGGAATTTATAACCAGGCTTCCAAATAAATCTATAGATGTTATTTGCGCGGTTGAAAGCCGCGGATTCTTTTTCGGAACACTGCTGGCAAATCGGCTGCAACTACCTTTCGTGCCGATTCGTAAGGAAGGCAAACTTCCGGGTGATACCATTTCCTATACTTACGATCTGGAATATGGGACTTCAACAATAGAAATCCATGATGGTGTTTTGAAGCCCGGAAATAAAGTCCTGCTGCATGATGATTTGTTGGCAACCGGTGGGACGATTCTCGCGGCAATGGAGCTGATTCAAAAACAGCGTGCGGAAGTGGTAGTGGTTTCGTTTTTAGTATCGCTGGAATTTCTTGAAGGTCGTAAAAAATTGAAGAACAAAAACGCAGAGATTATCTCTCTGACTAACTATTAACCTGCATTAAAATGAATTTTGAAACCACAGAAAATCAAAAGCTGATTGCCCAGTCCGTCCGTGATTTTGCAGAAAAGAACATCCGTCCGAATGTTATGGATTGGGATGAAAAACAGGAAGCTCCGAAAGAGCTATTCCACAAAATGGGAGAGCAAGGTTTTCTTGGCGTGCTTGTACCGGAGCAATATGGGGGATCGGGTTTAAGCTATTTTGAATATGTAACAGTGGTTTCGGAAATTGCCAAGGTTTGCGGTTCGATCGGATTATCTGTTGCCGCCCATAATTCGCTCTGCACCGGACACATAGCGATGTTTGGCAATGAAGAACAAAAAAAGAAGTGGCTTCCGAAGCTGGCATCCGGCCAGTGGGTAGGGGCGTGGGCGTTGACCGAGCCAAACACAGGTTCAGACGCAATGAACATGAAATGCGTGGCAGAAAAGGACGGAGATGGTTGGATCATTAATGGCGCCAAATGTTGGATTACCAATGGAAAGATGGGGGATATCGTGGTGGCGATCGTCAGGACTGGCGAGAAAGGAGACAGCCACGGCATGACGGCATTTGCCATTGAACGTGGAACGCAGGGACTTTCAGCGGGGCGTAAAGAAAACAAACTTGGAATGCGCGCTTCGGAAACAACAGAAGTGTTGTTTAATAACTGCAAGGTCACAAAGGAAAATTTATTGGGTGAAGTGGGTGACGGTTTTATTCAGGCGATGAAGATTCTTGATGGTGGTAGAATTTCCATTGCAGCTCTTGCGCTCGGTATTGCTAAAGGCGCATACGAAGCCAGCATTAAATATTCTAACGAACGTCACCAGTTCGATGTGCCTATCTCCAGCTTCCAGGGAATATCGTTTAAGCTGGCCGATATGGCGACACAAATTGAGGCCGCTGAGTTGCTCACCATGCAGGCTGCAGACCTGAAAAACCGGGGACAGAGGGTGACCAAATATTCCGCAATGGCTAAGTACTATGCTTCGGAGGTTGCGGTTAAAGTCTCCAATGATGCGGTTCAAATTCATGGCGGTTACGGCTATACGAAAGATTTCCCGGTAGAAAAATTCTATCGTGACTCAAAACTTTGCACAATAGGAGAAGGGACTTCCGAAATACAAAAGCTTGTGATTTCGCGCGAAGTGCTCAGGGGTAATTGAAATTTTGAAAATTCCTGTCATTTAATCTATCTTTGCTGCTTCAAAAAAAATCAGATGCTCATAATTGACGTTCGTGACAGCGATTCTTTGGATAAAGCGCTCAAAAAGTACAAGAAGAAATTTGAGAAGGCAGGCACCGTAAAGGAATTACGCAGACGACAAGCCTTCACCAAGCCTTCTGTCAAGAGACGAAGCGAAATCCTTAGGGCGATTTACCGCCAGAAGTTATCCGAAAACGGTGGATTTACGGAGTAAGGGCATTTGAAAGCGCTTGAGCGCAGAAGTCTGGCTGATGCACCTCGAAAAATTTATCAGCTATTTACAGCACGAGAAAAGGTATTCACCTCACACAATTCTTTCTTACCGGAATGATCTTGAGCAGTTCGCTGCTTATTTAAAGGAGACATATTCGATTGAATTACCTGAAGAAGTAAAGCATTTTCATATCCGCTCATGGATGGTAGGCCTTATGGATTCCTGCATTACGCCTCGTTCCATTAACAGAAAGATATCCTCAATTAAGTCGTACTACAAATTTTTACTGCGTAATGGCAAGGTTAGGACAGATCCCACGCTAAAAATTATTTCTCCAAAGACGTCAAAGAGGCTTCCAGTTTATGTTGAAAAAGAAGACGCTGAAAAAATGTTGGAAAAGCATCCGGTGGAAAATGATTTTACGGCAAAACGAGACTCACTGATCCTCGAATTGTTTTATGTGACGGGAATGCGTTTGTCAGAACTTATCAATCTCAAAGAATCGGACGTTAATTGGGGAAGAAAGGACATCAAAGTGCTGGGCAAGGGTAATAAACAAAGGGTAATACCTGTGAACCAGCCTTTGTTAGACAGCGTTAACAATTATCTGAAATTAAAAAAACCTGATTTCGGCAATGAACATCTGCTGGTAACCGATTCGGGGAAAAAGCTATATCCTAAATTCGTTTACAGAAAAGTGAATCAGTTCTTAAGCCAGGTAACTACGGTTGATAAGAAAAGCCCTCATACCATGAGGCATACCTTTGCCACCCATCTGGTTAATAGTGGTGCAGATTTGAATGCGGTGAAAGAACTGCTTGGACACTCAAGCTTGGCCGCAACTCAGGTCTATACCCACAACAGCATAGAAAAACTCAAAGACGTTTATAAGAAAGCACATCCAAAAGCATAATTGAAATGAATATTAGGATTCAGACCATCCATTTTGATGCAGACACAAAGCTTACCGATTTTCTTGAGAAACGAGCCTGGAAACTGCACACTTTTTACGACAGGATTCACGAATTTGATGCTTACCTAAAACTTGATAATGGCAGCGGCCAGGTCAGGGAAAAAGTGGTAGAACTGAAGGTTTCGGTTCCCGGAAGCACTCTTTTTGCCGCAGCGCATGACCTCACCTTTGAAAAAGCAGTTGACGAGGCTGTAGAATCTATCCGCAGACAGCTAAAAAAGCATAAAGAAAAAGTGAAAAAATAATTTTTGGCAACAGGTTTGTGATTAATCTAAAATTTTAGATAAATTTGCAAGCCTTTTCGGAAGGGGTGTGCCGTTGCCAAAGAAATTTATGATGAAGGCTTGCCAGTGTAGCTCAGTTGGCCAGAGCAGCTGATTTGTAATCAGCTGGTCGGGGGTTCGAATCCCTCCACTGGCTCAAATTGTTCTTTAAAGGCTGAGCAAAACTGGGGAGATACCGAAGTGGCCAAACGGGGCAGACTGTAAATCTGTTGTCTTACGACTTCGTAGGTTCGAATCCTGCTCTCCCCACAAAATGTGGATGGCGGTGGAAGCGAAACCGAAAAAGTTGAAGTTCTTTATATAAACAAGCGGGAGTAGCTCAGTGGTAGAGCATCAGCCTTCCAAGCTGAGGGTCGCGGGTTCGAGCCTCGTCTCCCGCTCAAAGCTTAGTTCGGCAATAAGTGGGGATAACGATGCCGATGTAGCTCAGGGGTAGAGCGTTTCCTTGGTAAGGAAGAGGTCTCGGGTTCAATTCCCGACATCGGCTCCAAGCTACTCGGTGAAAAAAGAAAGTAAAAAAGGGATTTATTTATTCATTATAAAACTTGATTTTCTAAACAAATAAAAGCCATGGCAAAAGAAAAATTTGAGAAAACCAAACCTCACGTAAACATTGGCACTATCGGTCACGTTGACCACGGTAAGACTACTTTAACCGCTGCCATCACCACCATTCTTTCTAAGAAGGGTTTTGCAGAAGTTAGAAGTTATGATTCGATTGACTCTGCTCCGGAGGAAAAAGAAAGAGGTATCACCATCAATACGGCACACGTGGAATATCAAACCGATGCACGCCACTATGCTCACGTTGATTGCCCTGGTCATGCTGACTATATTAAGAACATGGTGACTGGTGCCGCTCAGATGGATGGCGCCATCCTAGTAGTAGCCGCAACTGACGGTCCGATGCCTCAGACTCGTGAACACATTCTGCTTGCCCGTCAGGTAGGTGTGCCACAGATTGTCGTTTACATGAATAAGGTTGACCTTGTGGACGATCCTGAATTGCTTGATCTGGTAGAAATGGAAGTAAGAGAATTGCTCACTTTCTACCAATTTGACGGAGCAAATATTCCTATCATCCGTGGTTCTGCTCTTAAAGCGCTTCAGGGAGATGCCGAAGGTGTAAAGTCAGTTGATGAGTTGATGAAAGCGGTCGATACAACCATTCCGGTTCCGCCAAGGCCGATTGACAAGCCGTTCCTCATGCCGGTTGAAGACGTATTTTCTATTACCGGTCGCGGAACAGTTGCCACCGGTAGAATCGAAAGAGGTGTAATTAAGACCAGCGATCCAGTTGATATCATTGGACTTACCTATGACAAGCTCAGTTCTGTTTGTACGGGGGTTGAAATGTTCAGAAAAATATTGGATTTAGGAGAAGCGGGTGAAAACGTAGGTATTCTGCTGAGAGGTATTGAAAAAGATCAGATTAAGAGAGGTATGGTGATTTGTGCTCCTGGAAGTATCACGCCTCATACTGAGTTCAAGTGTGAAGTGTACATTCTTAGCAAGGAAGAAGGCGGAAGGCACACTCCATTTTTCAACAACTACAGGCCTCAGTTCTATCTCAGAACTACGGATTGTACGGGTGAAATCAAATTACCGGATGGTGTTGAAATGGTAATGCCGGGTGATAACGTAACATTGACTGTTAAGTTGATCTATCCGGTTGCTATTGATAAGGGGTTGCGTTTCGCAATTCGCGAAGGCGGAAGAACAGTTGGCGCAGGTCAGGTTACAGAAATTATAAAGTAATCAGATTCAAACGGGTGTAGCTCAATTGGTAGAGCAGCGGTCTCCAAAACCGCAGGCTGGGAGTTCGAGCCTCTCCACCCGTGCGCTGGAAAGATAAATAACATGAATAGGTTAACACTATATATAAAGGAAGCATACAACGAGCTTTTGCATAAAGTAACCTGGCCAAGCTGGGATGAATTGCAGGAAAGCGCGGTTGTGGTGTTGATCGCATCTTTGATCATAGCATTGGCGGTATTAGCAATGGATCAGGGATCCAGCAATTTGATGAAGATGATTTATAAAATAATTATCGGAAGCTAATGAGTGAAGCGGTAATATCTGGAGTGGAGACACAGTGGTTCGCCTTGAAAGTGATAAGCGGCAAGGAGAGAAAGGTGCGTGAGTATTTGGAGAACGAAGTTAAGCGTTCTGGTTGGGGTCATATTGTAAAGCAGGTGCTGGTTCCGACAGAGAAGGTGTACAAGATAGTTAAGGGGAAAAAGGTAATAAAGGAAAGAAATTTCTTCCCGGGATATGTGCTGGTCGAAGTTTCTAAAGATGGATTGACTCCTGACATGGTGCAGTCACTGCAAGGCATCACAGGGGTGTTGCATTTCATCGAAAAGAACAAGCCGGTGGCGCTAAGGAAAGCGGAGGTTAACCGCATCCTCGGGAAGGTAGATGAGATGCAGGAAGCTGGTGAAAGCATTCATGAGCCGTTCATCATGGATGAAACGGTGAAAATTATTGACGGACCTTTCAATGACTTTCTTGGCACTGTTGAAGAGATCAACGAGGAAAAGAAGAAGCTGAAGGTGATCGTAAAGATTTTCGGAAGAAGGACACCGGTGGAGCTCAATTTTATGCAAGTAGAAAAAATTTCATAGGAAATGGCTAAGGTAGCTGAAGGTTTTATCAAATTACAGATCAAGGGTGGGCAGGCAAATCCCGCGCCTCCTGTGGGTCCAGCACTGGGCTCCAAGGGTGTGAACATCATGGAATTCTGCAAGCAGTTCAACGCGCGTACCCAGGAAAAACAGGGAAAAGTGCTTCCGGTGGTGATCACAGTTTATAATGACAAGTCATTTGACTTTGTTATTAAAACTCCTCCGGCTGCAATTCTTCTTCTCGAAGCTGCGAAGTTGAAAAAGGGTTCGGCAGAATCAAACAGGAATAAAGTTGGAAGTGTATCCTGGGACCAGGTGAGGGCGATTGCACAGGAAAAGATGCCTGATTTGAATGCTTTTAAAATTGAATCGGCAATGAGGATGGTGGCCGGTACAGCGAGAAGTTTGGGAATCACGGTTACAGGGACAGCACCTTGGGAAAATAATTAGTAATCAGAAAATTAACATAAAGTGAAACTGACAAAGTACAGGAAGCGGGTAGAAGGAAAGGTAGATCGGGCAAAGCAATACAGCTTTGAGGACGCATCTGCTTTGCTGAAGGAACTTATCAATACAAAATTCGACCCTTCAATCGATGTGCATATTCGCCTCGGAATTGACCCTAAGAAGGCTGATCAGTCAATCCGCGGTACGGTGTCATTACCACATGGAACAGGTAAGGAAAAAAAGGTTCTGGTTCTCTGTAATACTGATCAGGAAGCTGAAGCAAAGGACGCGGGAGCGGATTTCGTTGGTTTGGATGAATATTCGGAAAAAATATCGAAGGGATGGCTGGAAGTTGATGTTATCATCGCCACTCCTGACGTGATGCCGAAGATAGCCAAGCTGGGTAGGATTCTTGGTCCGAGAAACATGATGCCAAATCCCAAATCAGGTACGGTTTCCACAAAAATTGGAGAAACAGTAAGAGAAGTGAAAAAAGGGAAAATTTCCTTTAAAGTAGATAAGCAGGGGATCATTCATGCTTCCATTGGTAAAGGTTCTTTCTCGGCACAGCAGATAAGTGATAATGTGAAAGAGCTCGTTCACACCATCGCAAAAATGAAGCCCTCGTCAGCAAAGGGGCATTATTTCAAAAGTATTACCCTGGCAAGCACTATGAGCCCGGGAATTAAAATTGATACCAAGGCAGTCGCTTAAATCATAAAGAGATGAATAAGGAAGAGAAACAATTGATAATTGACGATTTGAAGAAGAAATTTTCGGAAGCGAAAAATTTCTATGTGGCTGATACATCTGGTCTCACTGTGCAGGATGTTAATGCGTTGAGGCGCCTCTGCTTTGAAAGCGGCATTGAAATGAGGGTTGCTAAAAACACCCTAATTTATAAAGCGCTTGAAGTCACGAACAAGCAAAACGAATTGGAAGGCGCATTGAAAGGCCAGTCGGCTCTTTTCTTTTCTGAAGTGTCTAATAGTCCCGCGAAAGTCATTAAGAAATTCAGGGAAAAGCACGAAAGGCCTATTCTCAAAGCTGCTTATATCGAAGCGGACGTTTATACCGGTGATGATCAGTTGGAAGCTTTGGCAAGCTTGAAGTCCAAGAATGAATTGATCGGTGAAGTTATTGGACTGTTGCAATCACCGGCTAAGAATGTATTGTCAGCATTGCTGAGCGGAAAGCAAAAACTGGCCGGAATAGTAAAAACGCTCTCTGAAAGAGAAGAAAAATAATTCTTTGTTTAATAAAATTCTAAAACCCTTGTAAAATGGCTGATTTAAAAGTATTTGCGGAACAACTTGTTGGCTTGTCAGTGAAAGAAGTTAATGATCTGGCTAAGATATTAAAAGATGAGTACGGCATTGAGCCTGCAGCGGCCGGAGCTGTTGTAGTTGCCGGTGGTGCAAGTGGCGGGGGTGGCGCTCCTGCTGCTGAGGCTAAAACCGCATTTGATGTTATCTTGAAAAGTGCCGGTGGTCAGAAGCTTAATGTAGTTAAGCTGGTAAAAGAGTTGTCCGGATTAGGTCTTAAGGAAGCAAAAGATCTGGTTGACGGTGCTCCAAAACCTGTAAAAGAAGGCGTATCTAAGGAAGAAGCCGAATCAATCAAGGCCAAGCTTACTGAAGCAGGTGCCGAAGTTGAAGTGAAGTAATCCTTCACCTTTGTTCTTTGTCTGAATTTTTTTCTGACAGGCATAGTGTGTTGCTATGCCTGTTAATTAACTTTTAAATGTTCATTTAATTATGACAAAAAGCCCATCTGGTCTGGAACGTATTGACTTCGGAAAAATCTCAAAAGGCATTCATTATCCTGATTTATTAGATATACAATTACAGTCCTTCAGGGACTTTTTTCAATTGGATACCACCCCTGAAAACCGCCAGGATGAGGGGCTGTTCAAGGTATTCATGGAGAATTTTCCAATTACGGATGCAAGAAATATCTTCATCCTTGAATTCCTTGATTATTTCGTTGATCCACCGCGTTACACAATTGAGGAGTGCCTTGACCGCGGATTGACTTACAGCGTTCCGCTGAAGGCAAAGCTCAAGCTTTCCTGTAACGATCCCGAGCATGAGGACTTTGAAACCATCGTGCAGGATGTGTTCCTTGGGAACATTCCTTACATGACTCCCAAAGGGACATTTGTTATTAATGGAGCTGAGCGCATTGTAGTGTCTCAGTTGCATCGTTCACCGGGCGTTTTCTTCGGACAGAGTTTCCATCCGAACGGAACAAAGATTTATTCTGCACGCGTAATTCCTTTCAAGGGTGCCTGGATGGAATTTGCCACCGACATTAACAACGTGATGTACGCCTACATCGACAGGAAAAAGAAATTCCCGGTCACCACGCTGCTGCGTGCAATCGGCTACGACAATGACCGAGACATTCTGGAATTGTTTGGCTTGTCTGATGAAGTTGAGGTAAATCAGAAAAACCTCAAGAAGCTTGAGGGTAGAAGACTTGCAGCAAGGGTACTTAGAAGCTGGGTTGAGGATTTCGTTGACGAAGATACCGGTGAAGTTGTATCTATTGAAAGAAACGAGGTGATCCTTGAGCGTGATACCCTTCTTGATGAGGCCAACATCGCCAAGATATTGGAGGTAGGAGTTACCTCTGTTATCATTCAGAGAGAAGATGTTGCAGGAGATTACTCCATTATTTATAACACTTTGCAAAAAGATACTTCTAACTCTGAGTTAGAAGCGGTTCAACATATTTATCGTCAGTTAAGAGGTACCGATCCGCCAGATGATGAAACGGCACGTGGAATTATCGACAAGCTTTTCTTCTCTGACAAACGGTACGATCTTGGTGAAGTAGGCAGGTATAAGATCAACAAGAAGCTAAAGCTTGATATTGAAATCGCAACCCGCGTTTTAAGCAAATCGGATATTATCGAGATCGTAAAGTATCTCGTGCAACTCTGCAACGGCAAAGCTGAAATTGATGATATTGATCATTTGAGCAACAGGCGCGTGAGAACTGTAGGTGAGCAATTGTATGCTCAGTTCGGTGTTGGTTTGGCGAGAATGGCAAGGACGATCCGCGAAAGGATGAACGTGCGCGATAACGAAGTTTTCACCCCGATTGATCTGATCAATGCAAGAACACTTTCATCGGTCATCAATTCATTTTTCGGAACCAGCCAGTTATCTCAATTTTTAGATCAAACGAATCCTTTGGCGGAAATAACTCACAAGAGAAGGATTTCTGCATTAGGTCCAGGCGGATTGTCGCGTGAAAGAGCAGGCTTTGAAGTTCGTGACGTGCATTATTCGCACTATGGCCGTCTTTGCACGATTGAAACTCCTGAAGGTCCGAACATCGGTTTGATCTCAACGCTTTGCGTTCATGCGAAGATCAACAAAATGGGCTTCATTGAAACCCCTTATAAAAAAGTGGAAAAAGGTAAGGTGATGGTTGAGGAAAATCCGGTTTACCTTACCGCAGAAGAGGAAGATGATAAAGTAATTGCACTGTCTAATGCTCCGATTGATAACAAGGGTAAATTTGAAAACGACCGTGTAAAATGCCGT
>CAYOYI010000064.1:0-3690 GCA_964408105.1 uncultured Chitinophagaceae bacterium
ATCCTTATGCATTACAAATTCCGCCAACCGGACAAATCCATACGCTTGATTTTGACTTTTTCGATCAAGGGAGCACCGAAATATGGAATGTATGGTCCATTCAATCACATACACATAAGTTGGGGAAGGATTTCGATATCTACCTAAGGAATTCCGATGGCACCCGCGGCACAAAGATCTACGAAGGTTTTTATAACACAGACTACGCCTTCAATCAGGGATTCTATGATTACACCCATCCGGCTATTCGCAGGTGGGAGCCCCTGATGCAGGTGAATGCAGCCGATGGTTTTAACCTCGAGGCATCATGGCTCAATTCCGGACCGGACACCGTTGGATTCGGATTGACAACCGATGGAGAAATGTTTGTTGGTTATATTCATTATACAAAAGACGTAGCATCATCGGTCTCCACTCCTATTGTGCAAACGGAGTGGACAACACTTCCCAATCCCACTGAGGGTTCTATGGAGATAACATTTAATCTTAGCGAACCGCAGTTGGTTAGAATGCACCTCTATGATATTTCCGGTTCCTTAGTCCGTAATTTGGTCAATGAACAGTATGCTGCAGGCCAACATCATCATAGTTTAGAAAAAGCAGACGCAGGAATAACGGCAGGAACCTACTTCCTCAGGATGGCAACTGATAATCAGTCGGCAACCAAGAAGATCGTATTCCTGGATTAAACGGGAAGCATTCTGCCTAAGCAGAAAAAAATGGGCTGTATCAATAATATCTATTTTTACAGCCCATCTTTATGTCATCTATCTTAAAGGAATCTTCCCCTTTCGAGAATACTCAAGTAGCTTTTTCCGGCAAGAGTGACGAGGAACTTGAGCGCGCTCATTTTATTTTTCGCTCCTTTAATAACCCGGTTTTGCTGACCGTTGGCACCTTTTTAACCAACACCGCCATCAAATTGCGCTTCCCGGTAATCGGGCTGATAAAAGAAACTATTTACAAGCAATTCTGCGGTGGAGAGACTTTGACCGAATGCGACCTGGCTATAAAAAATTTAGCCGAAGGAAATATCAAAACCATTCTACAATACTGCGTGGAAACAAAATCCACAGAAGACGAATTCGACAGGATTGCCGATGAATTGGTGAAAGCCGCAGAATTTGCCTCCCACAATGAAAACATCAGTGCGGTGTCTTGTAAATTCACCGGTATTGCCAGCTTTGATCTTTTTGAGAAAATCCAGGCGGGCGAATCACTGGACACTGCGGAAAAAGAAGCGTTGAACCGGGTTCGCGGCAGGATGCACAAAATGTGCGAGGCTGCGAAAAAAGCCAGAGTGCAACTATTCTTTGATGCCGAAGAAACCTGGATACAACAGCCAATGGACGATCTTGTTGATGAAATGATGGCTCATTACAACAAGGAAAATGTGATAGTTTACAACACATTTCAATTTTACAGAACTGACCGTCTTGATTTCTTGAAAGTTTCCCATCAAAAGGCGCAGAGAGGAAAATATCTCCTTGGAGCAAAACTGGTGCGTGGGGCATATATGGAGAAAGAAAGAGACCGTGCTAAGCAAAAAGGCTATTTCTCACCCATTAACCCTGACAAACAATCTACAGATGAAGCTTACAATGCAGCTTTGGAATACTGCGTAAATAACATCCGGGATATTGCATTCTATGCCGCTACACACAATGAACATAGTTGCGAATTAGTAATAAATCTTTTGAACCGCAATAATCTTAAAGAAAACCATCTGCATGTTTTCTTTTCACAACTCTACGGAATGGGAGAACATCTTACCTATAATCTTGCAAATCTTGGATTCAATGCAACAAAGCTGGTTCCTTACGGACCGGTCAGAGAGGCCATTCCTTACCTCATTCGCAGGGCGCAGGAAAATAGCTCGGTCGCAGGGCAGGTGGGAAGAGAGTTACAAAAGATCAGTGCCGAAATGAACCGGAGAAAACTTTTGAAGTGATAATTGGAAATTTTCAATTGTCAATCTTTTAGGGTTTCCACATCTGTTGAAAGACAAGAATTGGAGATGGTGTTATTGATGTCTTAACTTTATGCTGTCGTGAAGTTGATTCCTCCTGAAAAATTCGGGACTAACTCCGTGGTTATCTGATAACAGACCACGAACAACAAACCAAACGCTATGCAGCAATATCTTAATCTCATTCAAGACATTCTTGATAAAGGAACGAAAAAAGAAGACCGTACCGGAACAGGTACATACAGCCTTTTCGGATATCAAATGCGCTTTGATCTTCAAAAAGGTTTTCCGCTTTTGACCACAAAAAAGCTTCACCTTAAATCCATCATCCATGAGTTGTTATGGTTTCTTAAAGGCGATACCAATATCAAGTACCTGAAGGAAAATGGGGTTTCCATTTGGAACGAATGGGCGGATGATAAGGGTGAATTAGGTCCCGTTTATGGCTATCAATGGCGTTCATGGCCGACACCTGACGGACAACATATTGACCAGATCAGCAACATTATCAAAGAAATAAAAACTAATCCCGATTCGCGCAGGCTAATCGTTTCTGCTTGGAACGTTGCGGATATAGAAAAAATGGCGCTCCCACCCTGCCATTGTTTGTTTCAATTTTATGTTGCTGACGGCAAACTTTCCTGCCAACTGTATCAGCGCAGCGCGGACAGCTTTATCGGTGTGCCGTTCAATATTGCTTCGTATGCTTTGCTGACCATGATGGTTGCACACGTAAGTAATCTTGAACCAGGTGATTTCATTCATACTTTCGGAGATGTGCATTTATATCTCAATCACATCGAACAGGCTCAGGAACAGCTTATCAGGGAAACCAAAGCCCTTCCAAAAATGCATCTTGATCCGAAAGTGAAATCAATCTTCGATTTTAAATACGAAGATTTCCATCTCACCAACTACGATCCGCATCCGCACATTCAGGCAGAAGTTGCCGTGTAGGGAATCAGAATTGAGATGTTAGATTTTAGGCGTAAGATAGTTTGTCTCAACATTAAACAGCAGGATGGTTTCCCTTATTCTCGCAGTTAGCGACAACCACGTGATCGGAAAAGACAATAAGCTGCCATGGCGACTGCCTGCCGATATGAAACACTTTGTTTCCCTCACCAAGGGAAACGTGGTGATCATGGGTAGAAAGACTTTCGATTCCCTTAAGAAGCCCCTGACAGAAAGAGTGAACATCGTCATCACCCGAAAGATGGATTTTAAGGCGGAAGGAATAATCATTTGCTCATCGCTGGAAGATGCATTGAAAAAAGGAAAGGAGTTTTCCGAAAAAGAAATCTTTATCATTGGCGGCAGCGAGATCTACCGGCAAAGCCTGGATTTGGCTGACAGGATTTATCTCACCCGAATTCATCATCATTTTGACGGTGATACTTATTTCCAGGAAATTGATCCTACCAAATGGAAAGTGGTCTCAGAAGAAGCTCATGATACTGATGAGAAAAATCCATACCCTTACTCGTTTATCACCTATGCAAAGAATTAGTTGATTCAACATTCATTAATCACTACTTTTAGATAGCTTTTGAAATGAAAAATAGATTCTTCTCCTTAGTAATTCTATCCTCTATGACAGCAGGGTTACTCACTTCTTGTGAAGATTATGACAACGACAGGGAAGTATTTACTTCACAAAACCATGCGCTTGCAGAATCAAGTTTTCTTTTCATGGTGCATAATGCAATGATCGCTTCAAG
>CAYOYI010000064.1:3700-13682 GCA_964408105.1 uncultured Chitinophagaceae bacterium
CAAGTTCTGAATGGCAGGTGCTTCAGGATAGTTGCTTTCGTGTCAACTCCGCTGGCAGCACTATTACAATTGACTTCGGAAATAAAGGCTGCGAGAGCTTTTTCGAAGTTCCCGCCAGTGGGAAACTTAACATTGAAATCAATGCGGATACAACTTCGATCACTTCTGAGGGTTTCATTCTTAAAGGTTATGCCATCTCCGGAACCGCAGTTCTGGTCAACAAAGGAAATAATCCATCCGGCCATCCAACATACCGATTGCTTGTTTCCGGTGGAACGATAACCGCTGATTTGGAAGATGCCGGAGAAGAGTACACCGTGAATTGGACTTGTGATTATACTTTGGAACTTCTGGACGGAAACAATCCGGCTTTCTCGGTTGATGATTTATATTCCATCACTGGCAGCGCCTCGGGCGTAAACCAGGAAGGCCGAAGCTTTGTTACCCAAATAAAAACCGCGCTAAAAAAATATGTCAATTGCCGATGGGTTGGCAGCGGCATAACCCGCGTTTGCCCTGATGATCTTGAAGCCCGTGACCTCAATTACGGTGATGATTGCGACTCAGCTTCCAACTGCTGCGACAACTACGCAAAGGAGGAAGATGTTCCCTGGGTTGATCCGAATGTTCTGATGAAATAAGGCGGCAATTAATCCGTCACTACCACCTTTCCTCTCAACGTTTCGCTCCCTTTCAATTCAATAAAGTAAATTCCAGAAGTCAGATCTCCACGATTCATAATTAATTCTTCGCCTGAAACATTCGCTATTGTCTTTACAACCCTTCCCTCAATATCGTGCAACCTTAATTCTAACGCTTCCCTATTCGGATTTGGGAAGGATATCTTAACTGTAGCATTAAAGGGATTAGGGAAAATTTCAAGCGCTGCGCTTAGGGGATCAGAAACCCCGGTTTGGCCGACCTGCACCTGCAAGGAAACAGCCGTACCTTCACACTCGTTGTAGTTTGTTTCTACTACTGAAAGGGTTCCAACTCCCATCGTCCCCCATTTCACCATCACGGTAGATGCACCCTGTCCTGTTTCAATTGTCCCATTAGTTACAGACCATTGATAACTCGAACCCGAATTGCTTGTTACGGAATATTGAGATGAGCTTCCCGGCTCAGAGTATGAAGTTCCAGCTATGTTGCCCGTATTCACATAAGCAACCGTTACATCCGTCTTGTCACTCGCAGAGCATCCATTGGCCGCTGTCACTGTCACGTTATAGCTTCCTGATTGATCCACTGAAATCGAAGCTCCAAACGCTCCCGTTGACCATTGGTAAGATGTGCCTCCAGAAGCGGTAAGTGTTGCGGTTTCTCCTGCACAAATGGTTTTATCATCACCGGCTTCAGCAACCGGATTCGGCAATACTGAGACAGTTCCTGAATCCGAGCCGTTGCAGCCGTTTTGATCTACGGTGACACTATAAGTTCCTGCCGTGCTTACTATGATGGATTGAGTGGTGGCGCCAGTTGACCATTGATATGTTGCACCAGCAAATCCCGCATCAAGTTCAATGTCATCCCCATCGCAAATGCTGATATCCTGGATATCGAAAATGAGGTTTGTTCCTATCGTAAGAGTGGCAAAATCTGAAGCTGAGCATCCGTTAACATTGGTAACAGTTACGCTGTATGTTCCCTGCTGCGTTACAGTAATGGATTGACTGGTGGCCCCGGTTGACCATGAATATGCGGAGCCCGGATTTCCGGCATTGAATGTTGCACCGTTTCCCGTGCAAGTTGAGACATCATTAATATTCACCGAAGGTAACGAATGTATTATCACGTTTGAAGCATCAACTGCGCTGCAACCATTTGCGCCCGTAACGGTCACAGTGTAAGTACCGGACGCGGTAACATTCACGGTTTGCGTGCCTGCCCCGTTTGACCAGATAAAAGTTGCACCGGTATTTCCCGCATCCAAAGTTACCGTTTCACCAACGCAGGCAGATTTATCAGGTACTGCGACCACTGGTGTAGCGGCAGTTGTTACCACAATATCGTCTGTTGCTGTACAACCATTAGAATGGGTAGTGGTTACACTATAAGTTCCTGCTGCGTTGACGTTGACACTTGCGGTAGTTGCCCCGGTTGACCAAGAGTATGAAGTTGCATTTGCAACCGCATTCAGCGCCACCGATTTCCCCGGACAAACTTCAGCATTACTGCCTCCGTTAATTGATACCGATGCGTTAAGTACGGTCACCGAGGCAGGATTCGAAGTATAAGTAGTTCCACTGCCATCCATAACCGTCACCGTGTATGTTCCTGATTGTATAACACTGATGGTCTGGGTGGTATCGCCCGTTGACCATTGATAAGAAGACATTCCGCCATCTGTAGTCAAAGTTGCAGATCCGCAATAAGGCCCACTGCCGTTGACATTCACCGGAGGGATATAATTCACAGACTGAGTAGTGTATTGCACATAAATCAGCATCATCTCACCGGAAGTAGTAAATCCCCAGGTGATGAGAGAACTACCCGTGTTGTGGTAGGTTGCCTTGTGTGTTAAGCCACTGGTCATATTAACAGTTCGCATCGGGCTAAAACGTCTTACAGGAGGATGAGACCAATCGTAGTAACCCGTTGGAAAGGTGTGATCAAAATTTGATTGCCCCTCATAAATAATGTTATTGGAGTTGGTAGAATTTCCTGTGAAAATATCATAATCAATTCCATACTTATGAGTATGCGTTGATAGCATCCAAATATTCCAGGTTTGACCACTTCGTTGAATGTGGTCCTGGAAAGAGGTGGTTTGACCTCCGAAAATAAAAATATCCAGCTTGGGTATCAACTCGGCTTTCATCTCCACGGTAGTAGTTCCGCGCGGACGAGTCCAAATATTTATGTAGAATTCACCAGGAAGAATTTCATTGGCATGATAATTCTTCATATGGTAATTCAGATCCAGAATTGTTGTCGGGTCCCAAAAAAATGCTGTGCCTGTTGGCAATTCAAGATCAGTGCTCGTCTGCCAGGCATTGACGAAATCTTTACCTGAGTTAAACGCCTGAATTGTGAACGGCTCCAGCCCATCCGACCAATTTGCTGCCTCACCTGGCCTGAATTTCCTCAAGATGAAATGATGAGACTCAGAATTCATGTACAACTCATATTTAAACACTTCGATGTTTTGGGTAATACGAGGATCAAATTTTTTAAAGTATTCCATTTCTTGCCCGGGTGACCAAAACACCGGCCCAAAATGTATTTGAAAACCCTGTCCGGCCGGAGGTGCAGATGGTCTTGTTATTTTCGGCCTGCCACCAATAGTGTAGTAATCAGTAAGCATCTGGTAGTCCACAACAGTACCGGTTTGCGGAGCTGCCCACATTATCCATTGACGCACCAATTCAATTTCCTGATCGGATAATTTAGCCTGACCGTTCGGTTCGTTGTTCCCTTCACCGGCAGTCAGCACGAGATCATCACTTAAACCGTGGGCAATTTTTCTCAGTAAAAAACTTCTGTCCGGATAACCTTTGTCGATATACTTGTCTCCCTTAGCGGCTGCTGCAGCATTATTAGGCGTAACTTCCACGATAGCATTGTAAACCTGGGCGGAAGTACCCGATAAATTAAGCCCACCGGAAGGTGAAGCCCCGGTATGGCAGCCCGAAGTAGCGCATTTGGATTGAAAAATGTTGTAAATCGTGGTGAAGGTGTTTTGTGCAAAAGCGTTCACCGTTGCACACAGCAACAATGCCGGGAGAAGCTTTTTCATAATCAGGTTGGTTTATGTCAAACCGGAATTTAGTTCCGGTTAAATCTTTAACTCTTATGCCTGAGCCGTAGGACCACCGAAATTCATTGGAATACCCACTGTGCCCGTATCCCTGATCTCACCATGCACCTGCTCATACTTTTTCACATTATCAGCTAATGCGCTCAACAACCTCTTCGCGTGCTGTGGTGTCAACAGAATGCGGGACTTCACTTTCGCCTTGGGGACTCCCGGCATCACTCTTACAAAGTCAACCACAAACTCAGCGTTGGAATGCGTAATGATAGCCAGATTCGAATAAACACCTTCAGCCACTTCTTCCGGTAATTCTATATTGATCTGGTTAGGCTTGTTCTTCTGATCTTCCATTATTAAACGTTTGCGATAAAAATACTTCTTTTATCGCGGATGAAATGTTCATTTGCTAAAGTGATATGCTATCGTCAACTCATGCGACCCGCCAAGATAAGAGGCAATATCCGAAAATGAAAGGTCATAAGCATAACCAACCTGAAATTGCCTTTTTATCATTACCCCCGCATCTATTACCATATTTGTCATCGACCGGTATCCTACGCCAACCCAAACCATTTTCTTGTATCGGAATCTTGCATAAACATCAAATTGGTATGGCGCGCCCGGAACCTGCTTGAACCACGCCATCGGCTCGATATAAAATCTGTAAACAAATCCCCTCGGCAGATTGCTGTTGCGTCTTTTCTCTAATTCCTTTTTTCCGAAAGGAATCTTTCCACCCACCACAAGGAATAGGTGATTGACTTTGTTGAGCGTGGAAGTTCCCGTGCCATACTCATATTCCAGTTTCCACGGGATCACCTGTGGGGCCGAGAAACCGATAAAAAATTTGTCGTAGTAGTAATAAAAACCAAGTCCAGCATTCGCCAAAATCTTTGAATCGTCTGCCCCGATTACGTTCGGGTCGTTTGCCGTTTCAGGAACAAGCTCCGAAGCGTTGAGTCCATATTGACTCACTGAAGCGGTTAGCCCAATAGAAATGTGGCTCTTCCTCAGAAATGCAGCCCAATGGAACGGATTGATCTTGGCGAAAGAAATGTGATATGCAAAAGTGAGGCTGCCATGAAATTGAGAAGTAGGCCCTGTCTTGTCATGTAAAAGATAAGCACCAACGCCAATAAAATTTCCGGCTCTTTGGAATTGATCTCCCTTGCTATAAATAGGCATTCTCCATCCTCCCGTGATCGTACGAGGCGCACCTTCAACATTCGTCCATTGCTGGCGATAAGATGCGTTGATTATGCCATGTCCTTCTGATCCTGCTATAGCGGGATTCAGCACATAGCTATTGTCATGATACAAACTGAAAATCGGAATCTGCTGACCGAAGACCGGGGTGTTAAGAATCACTCCAATGATCAGCGTCATTGAGAACGCAGTGAAACGAAGTGAAGCAATCCGCTTTACAAAGGGATTGCTTCGTTCTTCGGTTTGATAAAACCCAAGAACTCGCAATGACGTTCGAAACTTAGCGCTCATTGTTTTCATTCTGATAATATGGTTATATGGCCAGTGACGGCTTTGCTGATATTATTCAGCTTGATCACATAGTAATATGTACCGTCCGGTAACTTCTTGTTATTGTAAGTGCCGCCCCAGTCATTCTGATAACCTTTTTGCCTGAAAACTTCATCTCCCCAGCGATTCACTATTACTAATTCATGGTCAGGGAATACTTCCTGCAACTCGGTGATGCGCCAGACATCATTGATTCCATCACCATTAGGCGTAATAACGTTAGGAACGAAAATGTTCTGTTCATCCTTCACGATCACAGTCATGTAAACCGTGTCAGCACATTGAGTAGATGAGTCAATGACGATCATCTCATAGGTTATGGTGCTGGTCGGGCTGGCATTTGTAGTATCGCAAGTAGCACAACTCAGACCGGTTGCCGGGTTCCAGTTGTAAGACACGGTTGAAATATCCGAGGTCACTACAAGCTCAATTACCTGACCCTCAAAAATTGTTTGAGGTGATACAGGCAAAATTTGTGCGTTTGGCGATGCTATATTGATGATTGGGAAATCTTCCTGATCGCTGCATCCATTCGCATCCGTTACAATCACACTATATAAATCAGGTACTGGAAGCAATCCAATAATGAGAGAATCGACATTATTAAATACATTCCCATTTAGTACCCACTCGAATCCATAAGGCCAGGTGCCGCCTGAAACAATCGGTGCAGCGTGGCCATCATTATCATCACAATAGGAATGTTTGATAAAGAGTGAGTCAATCGTAGGTCCCGCAATATCTATCAATTCAATTGACAAGATAGTGTCGCATGTGCTGGCATCACTTATGGTGGCCGTGTAAATTCCTTCAAGAAGATTCATTGGGCAGAACCCTGTCGCGTTGGGCGAACTCCAGACAATTGTGTTCGGAGGATCAGAAGTGGTGTGCGTAATACATATAACTCCATCCGCCCTGTCACAAGTCGGTTGTGTTATGTCAACATCGGTCGGGCCGATCTGCGGGCCCGGCCTTTCACCTATGTCTTCGGTGATCTGTTCCATACATCCATTGGCATCGGTAACGCTTACTGTATACGAACCAACTCCTAATCCCGAAACGGTGTAGCTGGTTAATGCAGAATTACTTTGTGGCGGTGAACCTGCCAATACATAATCGTAATTCGGTGTTCCACCGGTTAGGCTCACTGTTAATCCGCCATTCGTGCCTCCATTGCAATTTGCGTTACTGTCAACAACTACAGTGAGAACCAACTCAGCCGGTTCGATTAAGTCAATGCTATCTCTCTCGGTACAACCATTTGAGTCGGTAACAACAACACGAACCAATCCTGCAAAAAGATCTTGAACCTCATCACCCGGAGCTACCGGAGTGCCGAGAGGAGTCCACACATAAGTGTATCCGGCAGGACCCGGTACTGAGGGTGAACCTCCGGTGGCCACTACCTTGGCGGTTCCGTCACTTCCTCCAAAACAGGAAATATCGGTTTTGGTAATTGTCGTGGTGATCGCGGTTGCAGGCTGAATGATGCTGTCGGTTATTGATTCAGAACATCCCATTAAGTCCGTAACTGTCACGGTAACCGTTCCTGCAGGGAGGTTGGCTATCGTTGAGGAAGTTGTTGGAGGAGAACCGTTCCAGGAATACATGAAAGTAGGTGTGCCGCCACTTGGAATTACTGTAGCCGTTCCATTTGTTCCGCCAAAGCAGGATACATTGGTATGCGTAATTGATAGCGTGAGCAACGCAGGCTCAATAATATTTACGCTATCCTGGAAAGTACAACTGTTTGAATCCGTTACGGTGACGATGACAATTCCAGGCGGGAGGTCTTCAACTTCGCTGTTATCTGGTGGCAGTGGTGTTCCGCTGGTCCAGGAATAGCCAAACGGAGGTGTGCCTCCGGTAACCGTAACTTTAGCCGTTCCATTTGCTTCACCGAAGCAGGTGATGTTCGTGCTATCCATTGCCAGCGAGATAGCAATAGGCTCAATAATAGTTGCCGTATCAAAAACATTACATCCATTTGAATCAGTGACTTGTATAATAACATCACCCGGAGGTAAACCGGTAACTGAATCAAGATTCAGCGGAGGCGCTCCTTTACCCCATAGATAATCATACACATACCCGTTGACATCGGGTAACTTGGGCGTGCCGCCAGAGGCCACAACAAAAGCTTTTCCATCACCTTCACCGAAGCAGCTTATGTGGACCACAGTTACATTCAAGTCAATTAGTGTTGGGGAAGTGATATTGACACTGTCTGAGGCGGTGCAAGAATGGAAATCAGTCACTGTAACCGCGGCATATCCATTTGGAAGACCTGATACAGATGACAATGTAAGCGGTGGTGTTCCGTCACTCCATTGATAACCATATGAAGGCGTACCACCTGTTACGATCACCGAAGCGGTTCCATTCGTATCACCAAAACAAAGATTATTCGTACTGTCCATAACCAGTACCAGTGCGGTTGGTTCAAACACCATCACCGTATCGAATGCCTGGCAGCCGCTGAAATCAGTTACGATCACCTGAACTTCTCCGGCAGGTAATCCTGTATTCAAATTATCATTAGGATTATTTCCGGCATCCCATTGGTAAGTGTAAGGTAACCTGCCACCGCTCGGAGTTACTGTTGCCTGTCCTGTGCTGTCGCCAAAACAATTTGTTGAATCAGCGTTGATGGTAGTTGTCAGCTGCGCAGGTTCAATGATCTCGATGCTGTCAATTTTTGTACATCCTTTATCGTCTGTAACTGTATCAATAACAAAACCCGGAATTAAATCATGAACGGAATCTCCGGGTGCAACGGGAGTGCCATGACTCCAGGAATGCGCGTAAGGCGGGTTTCCTCCGCTGGCTATTCCTTTTGCTTCTCCGTCATCAAGGCCAAAGCATGTAATGTCAGTTTTTGTAAAAACTAAATCCAAAGGATCTGGTTGCAGAACTTCTATGCTGTCAATCTTTACACAGCTATTCGCGTCAGTAACGGTAACTGAAACAAAACCCGCAGGAAGACCGGTTACCGTGTCTGTTGTTGACGAAGCGCCATCACTCCAAATAAGATCGTAGCCGGGAGTACCGCCACCAACTACCACGCTTGCCGATCCATCTGAAAGTCCACCACAACTGACACTGTCAAAAGCAAGCGTAAGTGTAATTGAATCCGGTTCGGAGATATTCATTGTAAGGTTTGTGCTGCAACCGCTCGTATCAGAAACGTTAACCGTATAATCTCCGGCAAACAAGTTGTCAATATCTTCTAATACAGAATTAAATGACGGACCGGTCCAGGAGAAGGTAAGATTCCCGGAACCACCTGTTGCGGTCAGATTTATTGAACCATCATTGAAGTTATTACAAGAAATGCCACTCTTATCGGCAACCAGGAAAATCGCTTCCGATTCCTCAACCGTAAACGCTTTTGCTGTTGTACACGAGGAAGAATCTACGGTAACTGTTACCGTATAAATACCAGGTTGCAGTCCGGTAACGCTTTGAGTGGTGGCTCCGGTTGACCAGATAAAAGTATTCGAACCGTTCACTGTGAGCGTGATCGCGCCATCATCTTCACCGTAACAGCTAACGTGAGTGACAACTCCGTTTACCACCGGACCTCCCTCGCTCACAGTATAAACGCTTGTTGCAGTGCAACCGCCTGCATCCGTCACGGTTGGGCTATAAGTTCCCGCACCTATTGCACTAATATCTTCGGTTGCAGCTCCATTTGACCACACAAAAGTGTACGGAGCAGTGGCATTGGAAACGGTAAGATCAATTGCTCCATTCGTTGCACCGCAAGTTGCATCGGTGAAGGATGCACTTAATGTAATGCCATGTATCACACCTACGGTGAAGCAATTTACAGAAGTGCATAATGTTGTGTCATCCGTCACCGTAACGCAATAAATTCCCTGACCGAGGCCTGTGATTCCGGGAGTGCTGAACCCGTTTGACCATTGAACGGTATAAGCTCCCAGACCACCTGAAATGGTTATTGAAATACTGCCAACATTGGAGGAGCATGTCGAGTCATCAATAACAACACCTGTTATATCAGGGCCGCCTGCATCTTCCACAACTATACTATCAAGCGTTTGAGTGCAACCTGCATCAGTCACCGTCACGGAATAAACATCAGCGGCTGCACTATCGAGATCTTCAGTAACAACACCGTTTGACCACGAATAAGTATATCCGCCACCTGAACCTTGTAATACGGTCAGATCAATTTTCCCGTCATTAAAACCACACGATGCATTAATCACGTTGGCTGAAATTTCAAACCGTGTTGTTACCTGCACGTTAAAGCTCTTCATTTCGCTGCAGCCCGACAGGTCGGTTGCAATGACAGTATATAACCCTTCAGTTAGTGCAGCTTGATCTTTCACGGTACTGCTATTGGACCATTGATAAGTGAGCACTCCGCTACCACCTGTGGCATTAACCGTGATTGCCCCATCATTACCATCGGGACAAGTAACTGAGGTTACTGTGCCTGTGATAACGATTGCATCGGGTTCACTCACCGTTATCGTATCAATAGCCGTACAGCCTAAACTGTCGGTTACGGTGACCGTAACCAGCCCGGCTTTCAAACCAGTAACAGTATCGTTGTTTCCTGCGGGAGCGCTGCCGGGCGGTACGTTCCAAACAAAATTGTAAGGGAAATTACCACCGCTAACATCCACCCAAGCCGAACCATCATTACTGCCGTTGCAG
>CAYOYI010000065.1:0-4209 GCA_964408105.1 uncultured Chitinophagaceae bacterium
AAATAAGCACGGATAAGCTCCCTGTAATAGTGTTGTGCGAAGCGGGTGCTCCTGGCTAAGTCAACTGTGATGGGGATTGCACCCGGCTTTGCTGCCTTAAAATCAGTATAGAGCCAATTTCCCCTTTTCTAATTCATCTTCATCTATCAGCAATTCTTGTAGGCTATAATTCAAGCTTTAAACCAAAAGAGAAAGGGACATACGTTGCAACTGTCAGAAAGGGATTTGGTTGGTTGGTGTCAAAGCCTTTTCCATTCCACTCTAAAGGGCAAATTGCCCGCGCGCAAAGCCCACAGGTAAAAGAGAATATTTTAAGGGTAATCGGAACCCGCCAGGACAACTATAATTTTTCTTTTCACAATAAAAATTCCGATTTGGTAAAAACAATTACTTTTGCCGCTCTTAACCATCCGTTTAAAACAGATGGTTAAAAAAGAAAGTGGTAAAAGAACATTCTACCGAAGAAGCTATTAAGAAAGCTGCATGGAAAGTATTCAGCCGGAAAGGGCTTGAGGGTACCCGGATGCACGATATTGCCGATGAAGCGGGTGTCAACAAAGCGATGATTAATTATTATTTCAGAAGCAAGGAAAAACTGTTCGACATCATTTTTGAACAAGATTTAAAAAGGTTCATCGAGGGGAAAATCGAGATAATCAATAAAGACGTTTCGCTGAAAGAAATGATAGGATTGTTCATTACGCATGATATGGACAATATGCTTCACTTTCCGCATTTGCCGATTTTCATTTTCAATGAAATATCAAGGAACCCTGATTTGCTTTTGAAAAAAATCAGTGCGGTCGCGAAAGTCCGTCATTTTGAAAAGTTTGCCCGCAAGGTCAGAAAGGAGATCAAAGAAGGAAAAATCATTGACATTTCACCCGAAGAGCTGATGATCAACATGATAGCCATGGTCGCCTTTCCTTTTTTAAGCAAGCCGTTGAACTGCCACATGATGGCGATGAGCGAAGCCGCCTATGGAAAGTTGATGAAAAAAAGGAAAGAAAGCGTAACCCGGTTTATCCTGAAGGCTATCGAAAAATGATAAAAACCTAACACCATAAAAAATGCAGAAGCGATTTTTATTTGTGGCGTCAATCTTATTGGTCCTGAATATTTTTTCTTTTGCCCAGCAAGGGGCATCGGAAACATACCGGAAGCTGACACTTGAGCAATGTATTGATTTTGCCATGAAAACAAGCCGCTCCGTTCAGTCAGCCGAACTGGATAAAGAATCCGCGATTTACAAGAAAAGGGAAGTATTCGGCACTGCGCTTCCCAACGCTTTCGGAGCTGCTGATTATACCTATTATTTCGATTTGCCGCAGTCTTTTGTCCCTTCCTCTTTTTTCGGTGGGTCCAACGATGAATACCGAAGCGCCCAGTTCGGCTTCCAAAACAACATTACCGCCTCGTTTGAAGCTACCCAGGTATTATACAATCAAAGCCTGATTGCAGGGCTGAAAGCAGCTTCCGTTTCACAAGAGCTGTTTGCTTTGAGATTAGAAAAGGAAAAAGAAGACGTAGTTTACAATGTCAGCATGGTTTACTACGGAATATATGTCAGCAACAAGCAATTGGAAAATTTAAATGAAAATTTAGTTACCATCACACGGCTCATCAAGATTGCCGAAGCCAACTATGCCAACGGTATCATCACAAAAACCGATTATGAAAGAATAGCCGTTACCCGGGGCAACCTTGAGACCAATATTATCAACCTGAAAACCCTCAATGAAAGGCAGAAGAACCTTCTGAAATTATTGCTGGATGTCCCCGTCACAACGGATGTTTCGATAGCCGACTCCATTGCGGCTGGCGGTTCGCTTGATGCTGGAGCTATGGAAGAAAGTTTTCCCCGCACCGAACTGAAATTGCTGCATGTTCAAAAATCACTTGCCGTGCAGGAAAAGCGCGCAACAATCGGGCAGTACGTTCCCAGGCTGTCCGCGTTTTACAGCTACAGCTATAATTGGATAAGCCCGGATTTCAAAAGAACCTTCGAGAACCCCTTCAGGTACCCGGTTTCAATGGCAGGCTTATCGCTCATCGTTCCAATATTTGACGGATTCAGTAACACCAACCGGGTGAAGCAAAACACCGTGAAAATCAAAAAAATGGGTTTGCAGATTGAAATGCTTGAGAATGACATCAGCATGGAAATAGATAATGCCCGCAATAAATTAATTGACGCACAAATGGCGCTTTCGAATCAGGAGAAAAACTACCGGCTTTCCGAAAAAATCTACGAAAAGAGCAATGTCCAATACCGGGAAGGAACAATTCCCCTGACGGATTTGCTCAATGCCGAGTCGGTAATGCGGGAATCGCAGAGAGCGTATATCAACGCTCTGGCAAACCTGCTGATGGCGGAGGTTGACCTTAGAAAAGCAAACGGAAACTTGTTAAAATAAATTCATCATATATGAGAAGAATCATTATCGGGTTATTGGCTTTAGCCGTTGTAGCTTTCATGGCTTGGAAGCTCTATGGCAACAAAAAGGAGATTAACCACGCGGCAGCTTTCAAAGAGAAGATAGAGAATATCCAGGTAGATGTTATCGAAGCGAAAAAAGTGCCTCTCGGGGAGGAGAAAAGGTATCTGGGCGTGCTCAGCCCGTTTCGCGAAGTGGAGCTTGGCTCGGAAACGGTAGGAAAAATCGTTGAACAATATGTTGAGGAGGGCGACCGTGTGCAGAAAGGGCAGCTTTTGGCAAAGGTGGATGATGAATTATTGAAAATAAAACTCACAACGGAAGAAGCGCAGCTCGAAAAGGCTGCCACCGACATGGCGCGCTTTGAAAATTTGAGCAAAGAAGAAGCCACTTCCGACATGACGCTGAAACAAATGCAGTTGGCTCATAAGGTGGCGGAAAGCCAGGTGAAAAGCACCCGCGACCAGATTGAAAAAACCAATATCAAAGCCCCTTTTAGCGGAGTGCTGACGTCCAAAACTTTTGAAGCCGGAACGGTCATTAGCCGTGACGCCAAGTTGGGGACCATCTCAGACGTTTCATCGCTGAAGATGTCCGTCATGATTCCTGAAAATGAAATCAATTTGCTGAAAATCGGTCAGAAGGTAGCCATTTTTTCTGACGCTGTTCCCAATCAAACCTTCACGGGTGAAATCACTTTAATCAGCGTGAAAGCAGATGATTCGCACAATTACAAGGTGGAGGCTACCGTAACTCAGGCGGATAAAAGCGGTTTGAAAGCAGGCATGTACGCTTCGCTTGCCGTCAGCATATCCTATGCTGACGAAGGAATACTTATTCCCAGGAGCGCGTTGGTGGGAAGCGTGAAAAGCCCGCAAGTGTTCAGGGTGGTTGACGGAAAGGCAGCCCTGGGCAATGTTTCTATCGCGGAAACATTTGGCGACCAAATAAGAATTTCCCAGGGGTTAAACGAAGGAGATTGGGTAGTCACCAGCGGGCAGGTTAATCTTTCTGACGGCATCTCCGTGCAGGCGAATAAAAAATGACGCGATGTTTCCCGGAAAATAATTCTGAATCCACCGAAAAACTAATGGCATCCTATGAAAATATCAGAAATATCTATTAACCGCCCATCGCTGGTGGTCGTGCTTTTTTCGGCATTAACCATTTTGGGCGTTCTCAGCTACAGGCAGTTGAGCTACGAGTTACTCCCGAAATTCACCGCTCCCACGCTCACCATTTCCACCGTTTACCCGGGTGCATCCCCCAGCGAAGTGGAAAACAGCGTTACCAAAGTGATTGAAGATGCCGTTTCGACATTGGAACGCGTCAAAAGGGTGCGCTCCACTTCTTTTGAAAGCCTGAGCCTTATCATCGTGGAATTTGAAAGCTCGGTGGATATTGAGTATGCGCTCAACGACTGCCAGCGCAAGATTGACCAAATCATGGCAACCTTCCCCGATGATTCCAAGCAGCCTTCCATCAGCAAAATTTCACCGGACGATTTCCCGATATTGAAATACAGCCTGTCATCCAACATGTCTTCCACAGCATTTTATCAATTCGTCAAAGACAAGATTAAGCCCATGTTGAATTCCGTAAAAGGAGTTGGTGACGTTATCATCGTAGGCGGAGAAGAAAGGGCGATTAGGGTGAATGTGGATGATGGCAAGTTGAAATCTTATAACCTCTCCCTGCTGCAGGTCTCGCAAGCCATCGGTCAGGGAAATCTTGACTTTCCCACCGGCAAGCTGGAAAGCGGGGGACAAGA
>CAYOYI010000065.1:4219-13455 GCA_964408105.1 uncultured Chitinophagaceae bacterium
GGAAAACCCGCAGACGTCGTGCTGGGCAAACCCTTGAGCATTGACGACCTGCGCAACCTCGTTGTCGCAAAATCTGAAGGTGCTTCATTAATCAAGCTTAGCGATATTGCTGACGTAACGGACGGTATCAAAGACCTTACTACCATTAACCGTATCAACGGGAAAAATGCAATAGGCTTATACGTCAAGAAGCAGCCTGAAGCGAATGCCGTTGAGGTTGCTGCATTGGTAAAGGAAAGAGTAAAAAAATCGGAAGAACAATATTCCGACAAGCAATTGAAATTTACCCTCGGAATTGACACTTCGGAATTTACCGTTGAGGCTTCCAATGCGGTGAAGCATGATTTGGTGCTTGCTATTTTTCTTGTTGCCGCAGTGGTTTTGCTTTTTCTTCACACGCTGAAAGACTCCTTGATAGTTATGATAGCCGTGCCGCTTTCATTCGTGGCTACTTTCATCGCAATTTATTTGTTTGGCTACACCCTGAACCTGATGACTATGATGGGCTTAACCCTCGTTGTAGGCATACTTGTTGACGACAGCATTGTTGTGCTTGAAAATATTCACCGCCATCTTGAAATGGGGAAAAAACCGTTTCAGGCGGCTCTTGATGGAGTGAAGGAGATAGGGTTTACCGCCATTGCCATCACGATGGTGATCGTGTCGGTGTTTCTGCCCCTGGCGCTTTCCAATGCGGGCGTTGTCAGCGTCATACTCAGAAATTTTTCGTGGGTGATAGTAGTGGCCACTTTGTTGAGCCTGCTGGTTTCTTTCACGGTGATACCCTGGTTGGTGTCGCGTTTTTCCGGCAAGATAACATTGAACGAAAAAACATGGTGGGGAAAATTCAATATTTTCATTGAAAAGGAAGTTCACGCCCTTACGCACTGGTATGAAACAAGTCTCGCATGGGCTTTAAAGCGTAAGGCGCTCACTTTTGCTGTAGTTACCGTTCTTTTTATCGGTTCCATGTCATTGGTTGCTTTCGGTTTTATCGGCAGCGCATTTATTGAGAACGGTGACCGCGGTGAGGTCATCATCAATATTGAAGTGGACAAAACCAGTTCGCTGGAAAACACCAGCCGCATTTCACAAATAGCTGAACAACGTTTGCTGATGATGCCTGAAGTGAAAACAGTGCTTGCCAATGTGGGCGGCAGCAGTTCCATATTCTCGCCCGGCAGCGGCACGGCATATAAATCCGAATTGACCGTGAAGTTGATTCCACTTGAAGAAAGGAAAATCTCAACGGATGAGTGGCTGCTGATGGCTAAAGAAGAACTGCGGAAGATAACCGGGGTAAAGCCCACAGGCTCGCCCTTGTCAATTACCGGTGGTGCCTTTCAGCCGCCTGTAGAAATCGTGATAAGCGGCAGCGAGCAGGACAGCGTTTTAAAATATGGCGCCATTGTGAAGGAGATAATAAAAAACACCGCAGGCACAACCGATGTGGCGATGTCCATCGAGAATGGTGTGCCCGAAGTGAAAGTAATGATGGATAAAGAAAAAATGGCAGCGTTGGGCTTGAACGTGTCCATCGTGGGCGCCACCCTTCAGAATGCCTACTCCGGCAATGATGATAGTAAATTCAAAGACGAAGACACCGAATATGACATCATCGTGATGATGGACGGGTTCAACCGCCAGAATGCTGAGGACGTCAAGCAAATCAGCTTTTTGAATAATCGCGGAGAGATGATAAAGTTGTCGCAGTTTGCCACCGTAACGCAAGGCATCGGTCCCTCGCAGCTCGAGCGGAACAACCGGGTGTCCTCGGTGATAGTGAATTCGCAGTTGCGGGGGCGGCAAATGGGTAACGTAGTCGCTGATATTCAAAAAACGATGGCACAGGTGGCGTTGCCCAAAGGCATAAGTACTACCTACATCGGAGAATACGAGCGGCAGCAGGAAGGCTTTGGCGCTATCGGGGGCGCTTTCGGCATCTCCATCATCTTAATCTATTTGCTCATGGTCGCGCTGTATGATAATTATGTATATCCGCTGGTGGTACTGTTTTCAGTGCCTGCCGCTTTCATTGGTGCCTTTCTTGCCTTAGCACTTACGAAAAGCAATTTTAGCATCTTCACCATGATGGGCGTAGTCGTGCTGATAGGGTTGGTGTGCAAAAACGCCATCCTGCTGGTTGACTTTGCCAACAAGCGAAAGGCGGACGGGATGAATAGCTTCGATGCGTTGGTGGAAGCGGGCAGGGAACGCCTCAGACCGATTCTGATGACCACGCTGGCAATGGTGTTTGGAATGCTTGCCGTAGCGATGGCGACCGGACCCGGTTCAGATTGGAAAAACGGGTTGGGATGGGTGCTGGTCGGTGGGCTTACAAGTTCTATGGTGCTCACGTTGTTCATAGTTCCGGTTGTTTACCTTACCGTTGACCTGGCGCTTGCAAAGATTTTTAAGCCCAAAGTAACGCAGGATTCTCAACTGGCATCTCCACCCTTGGCTTCATAAAATCAAAGGCATTATGAATACCACTCTGAAATTAGTTTGCACGCTGATGTTTTTCCTCCCATTTATTTTGATGGGTCACACCGCAACAATAACCGGAGCTATTCGTGACACTTCAACTGGAGAGCCTTTAATAGGTGTGAACATCCGGGTTTCTGAAAACCGGGGGACAGTCTCGGTTACTGAGGGAAATTTCAAAATAAGCGTTGAACCTGGTAGCTATTTACTTGAAGCGTCTTACTTGGGGTACGTGAAGTATTCTCAAAATGTAACTCTTGCAGCAGGTGAAACCAAAGTGCTCAATTTAAATCTTAAAGCCGAAGCAAGCCAGTTGCAAATCGTGACAGTATCGGGTTCCAAGTATGAAAGAAACTTTTCTGAAGAAACCGTTTCAATCGAAGTGTTGAAAAGCTCCCAGTTGGAAAATTCAAATATTATTACGCTGAATGAAGGAATGGACAAAATCGCAGGAGTGGTGGTAACCGACAATCAGGCGACCATCCGTGGAGGTAGCGGTTATGCTTTCGGTGTGGGAAGCCGGGTGCTGATGATAATTGATGACATCCCTATGCTCAGCATTGACAGGAGTGAAATCCGATGGAATGCAATACCCATCGAGATAGTGAGCCAGGTAGAGGTGTTGAAGTCCGCGTCTTCGGCTCTTTACGGAGCGTCTGCCCTCAATGGCGTTATTAATGTAAGAACCGCCTTTGCAAAAGAAAAACCGGAAACTGAAGTTCTTGTTTACAGCACTTTTTATGATAGCCCGAGGCGTGAATCAATCAAATGGTGGCGTGATGAAAACATCAACTATCCCATTCGCTACGGTGGATATGTTACGCACAAGCAGCGCTATGGCGCGCACGATGTCGTTTTTGGAGTGAATTTCAACAAGTCCACGGGCTTCATCCGGCTGCTGGATACAGGCTACCGGAGGGTAGTGGCAAAATATCGCTTCCGTCCCCAAAAAGTCAAAGGGCTTGCGGTAGGTATGAGCGCCAACCTCATGGAAAGCGAGGAAGCTGATTATTTCTTTTGGGAAGGGTATGACAGCAGCGCGTATATTCCCTTTGGCAGCGAGAATTCCCGCGACAGAGGGACGATGATTTTGCAAAAAAGAAGAACAGTAATGCTCGACCCATGGGTTACTTATTTGCGGAATAATAACCATCATACCTTTCGCAACAGGTTCTACTATACCAACCTGAAATTCACCGGAGACCAACTGAAATCTTATGATTGGTATTCTGAATATCAATTTCAGCGGACATTCGCTTTCGGTCTCACTGTCACCGCAGGCATTGTCGGAAAATTCTCAAGGTTGCTGTATGAGGATCTTTACGGAAACAAAAATGTTAACTCAGTCGCTCCCTATGCCCAGCTTGATTACCGGTACAAGCGCTTTATTTTCAATCTTGGCGGCAGGTATGAATACTATAACGTTGATTCCTTTAATGAAGGGCGTCCCGTTGGCTCTGCCGGAATTAACTTCACGGCAAGCAAATCCACTTGGATAAGGGCAAGCGCATCACAGGGGTTTCGTATTCCCAGCCTTACGGAAAAATATGCCGAAGCTTCGCTGGACGATAAAATAAAATTACTTCCCAACACCGCTCTAAAACCCGAATACGGAATTAACGCTGAACTGGGTATCAAGCAAGCCGTTAAAATAAGTAAATGGATGGGTTATGCCGACCTTTCTTTCTTTTGGATGGAGTATTGGGATATGGTCGAATTCGAGTTCGGCTTCTTTGAAAATGAATACAACCCGCCAGAAAAAGATTTAGGCTTGCGGGCAAACAACATCAGCAGGGCGCGAATCGCAGGATACGAGATTTCTTTGATAGGCGAGGGAAATATCGGGAAAATCCCGGTCAGGGTGCAATCAGGCTATACCTATAACTATGGCGTTGATTTGAACAATGACACTACGCTTGTCAATGTCAGGAATTTTCAAAAGCTTTTTTTCGAGAGCATGTTCAACAAAGACGATTCCACGGTGCTTGCAGCTATGTTGAAGTACCGCTACCGGCATACGGTGAAATTTGACCTTGAGTTTGACCTGTGGCATTTCACGATAGGAACCGAACTCCGCTACTACAGCCCCATAGAAAAAATGGACCCCATTTTTGAGTTTATCATACCCGACATTGCTGAATACCAGGACTTGCAGGATAACGGCACGGTGGTCTATAATCAGCGCATTTCCTATGACTTTAAAAAGTTTGGGAAGGTTTCATTTATCGTCAATAATGTCGCTAACAAAGAGTATGCTATCCGCCCTGCAAGGATGGATGCTCCAAGAAATTTCACCGTTCAGTATAAAGTAATTATCTGAAATCAGAGCCTTATCTGCTTGCCGATGCTTCGCTAAGTTTCAAAAAAAAACGATGTCCCCGGTTGGTGCTGATGCCCCGTATGTAACAACGGATAAAGTTTTCATAGATGCGCTGGTATTCGTATTTATCTAAGGGAAATATTCGGATGTCCGATGCTATCTGAAAATCAATCAGCAGTAGCTGCGCCATTATATCCGCATCCAAATCTTTCAGGTAAATCCCTTCATGCTTCCCTCTTGTGATGTTCGCTTTTACTTTCTTTAAAAGGAAATTCTCACGGAAATCCGCAAACTGACTCCATACCGCGGGGAAATATTTTTGCATTTCGAAAATCACGCCCGGTCGAAGCCAGTAAAATATTTCGGTCATGTCTTTGGTCATGCTCAATAGTTCAGCTATCGCATTTTCGGATTGTTTTGAGATTTTTTCACACTCTTTGATATGTGCTTTCAGAAAACGGCTTGCGACTTTAGAAACAATTGCTTCTTTGCTATTATAATTGGCGTATAAAGTTTTCTTGGAAACATGCAGTTCCGAAGCGATGCTGTCCATCGTGATGCTTTTAAGCCCGTAGCTGAAAAACATATTACGGGCGCAATTCAATATCCTGTCCCGGTTCATCATGCAAAAATACTTTAGCGTATGATTATTTTCATTGAATATGCGCGTTTAAACTTACAATGTTTCAACGTATATTTGTCGCATTGTTAACCAAAAAAATATTGCCATGGGAACAAAAGAACACCTTGACGAACTAAACAAGATGATACTTTCTGGGAAAACGCAAGAAGCTTTTGAGAAATATTATAGCGAAGACGTGGTCATGCAGGAAAACAACCATCCGCCTACAGTCGGAAAATCTGCCAACCGTGAGCGTGAGAAAAAATCAGTGGCAATGGTTGAAGCTCTCCATGGCGCACAGGTAAAAGGAGTAGCTATTGGCGACAATTTTTCAATGGTAGAGTGGGAGTTTGATATGACTTACAAAGGCGGGCATAGGGCTAAAATCAATCAAGTGGCTGTGCAGCGATGGAAAGACGGCTTGATTATTAATGAGCGGTTTTATTATAATGCAAACGGATAACCATAGTTGTAATTTTGTTTTTTTACTCAAATAAAATAGACCATGAAAATATTTATCACTGGTGCAACCGGGTACATCGGCAGCGCAATCGTAAATGCTTTTTTAAAATCCGGTCATCAGGTAACCGGGTTGGTTCGCTCTGCGGAGAAGGAAGCAATACTGCGAAAAGCGGGAGCTAAAGCCGTAATCGGCAACCTAAGGGCGGCATCTACTTATGAAGAGGCTGCCTGCGAATGTGATGTCTTGATTCACACTGGTTTTGAGATGGCAGCCGATGGTCATGAGGTGGACCGTCAGGCGGTCAACACCCTTCTGGCTGCTGCCGGTAAAACCAACCGCACCAAGTTGTTTATTTACACTTCGGGCGTGATGGTTCTTGGCAATACGGAAAATAAAACCGCCAATGAAGATGCCTCAACTGAAAACGCTGCTGCCGCGGTGGCATGGCGTCCGCCCCATGAGCAGTTGGTGCTGAAAGCGGCAAACAAAATGCTGGTGACAGCGGTCGTGCGTCCCGGAATGGTCTATGGCGGCAAGCGCGGGATTATCTCGCAGTATTTCCATTCGGCCCAGGAAAAAGGAGCAGTGGCTTATATTGGCGATGGTGAAAACAGGTGGCCGCTAGTGCATGTTGACGACCTGGCTCAACTCTATCTTTTAATAGCGCAAAAAAGAAAGGGAGGTATTTTTCATGGCGTTGACGGAGGTGCGGTGAAAGTAAAAGAACTGGCGCGCGCAGTCAGCGAGGTAGCCGGAAAAGCCGGGGCTGTTCAAAGCATACCTCTTGAAGAAGCCCGTAAGCAAATGGGACCTTTTGCTGATGCGATGTGCCTCGACCAGTTAGTAGGCTGCAAACACGCTCAGGAGTTGGGCTGGAAATGCGAAAAACCGGCTTTCCCGGAAAACATCCGCTTGGCTTGGAAAGAATGGTCAGCTTAAATTTTCAATACTATGAAGATAAAAGAAGGCGACAAAGCCCCTGATTTTGAACTGAAAGACCAGCATGGAAATGTGGCGAGGCTGAGTGATTTTTTTAACAAAAAGCCGGTCGTGGTTTATTTCTATCCCAAAGACGATACCCCCGGCTGCACCAAAGAAGCTTGCGCTTTCCGTGACAGCTATGAAGATTTCAAGGAATTGGATGCTGAAGTAATCGGCATCAGTTCTGATAACGAAACCAGTCACCGCGCTTTTGCCTCCAAACATCAATTGCCGTTTATTCTCCTGAGCGACCCGGGCGGATTGGTGAGAAAGCAATTCGGTGTGCAAAGCACGCTCGGGTTTCTGCCGGGACGAATCACGTACGTGATTGATAAGAAGGGCGTGGTGAAACTTATTTTCAATTCTCAGTTCCGGTTTTCCAAACATATTGAGAAAGCGATTGAAATTCTGAAGACAGAAAAAATGATTCCGCGCAGTTCCACCGAATATTTTTAACCTCAAAATCACAATTATGGAAGCGATGCAAGTTTCAAAAAAAAGAAATATCATAGGATGGATAGCTACCGGTTTTATTTCGGCAATGCTTTTATTCAGCGCTTTTAATAAAATAATGTCGCATGGCGACCCGGATGCCATGATGTCCCAAAATTTCGTGCGATGGGGGTTGGAAGGCAGGCTTATTCTCATTGCCATAGGTGAGTTGACCACTGCCTTGCTTTTCCTCATTCCGCGCACTTCATCGTTGGGAATACTGTTAATATCGGCATATTTAGGCGGGGCAATTGCTACCCACCTGGAGCATGATGAAATGCGGATGATGTTCGTGCCTGCAATATTATGGTGATAGCTTGGATAGGTTATTACCTGCGCATCCCGGAAATGCTGGCAAGCTTTAACAAAGGCAATAAACCCATGTTCATCATTTGATGGAACGAAATGAGTTTTTAAAATTTGCCGCACTGACTTCTTTAGCAGCGCCCACAATGAAATTGCAGGCTTTTTCAAAAATCACCGAATCGTTCACCGCAACGGAGAGAATGCCCGTGCTGTTCACTTCACATGGCAACCCCATGGATATACCGCTTGGGTTAAATGCAAATCCGTTCTTAACAAGTTTGGGGGATGTAGGAGAAAAAATCAGGAAAAGCTACGAGGTAAAAGCAGTATTGGTTGTATCGGCTCATTGGTGTACACGCGGGACGTTTGTCAATGTGAGCAATTTCCCGGAAACGATTTACGATTTCTACGGTTTCCCAAAGGAGTATTATACTTTTAAATATCCCGCTCCCGGGTCCCCGCAAACCGCCAAAGAAGTAACCCGGTTAATCCCGGAAGTGACCGCAACCACTGAATGGGGGCTGGACCATGGTGCCTGGCCCATGCTAAAGCACATGTTTCCAAAAGCTGATGTTCCGGTTTTTCAGATGAGCATTGATTACTACCAACCGGCACAATACCATTTCGACCTTGCTAAACTGCTGAAGCCATTAAGAGAAAAAGGTGTTTTGATTATTGGCAGTGGCGCTGTGGTGCATAATTTGAACGAGGCAATTAAAAAAATGATGAACGGCAACAAAGAGATATATGGGTGGGATAAAGAATTTGACCTTTGGGTAAAAGACCGGTTAGACAAGCGGGAAATAAAGCCTTTAATAGATTATGAGAAACATAAGCTTGGAAAACTTGCAGCACCAACGCCCGACCATTACGTACCGATGCTTTACAGCCTGGGCGTTATGGATGACAAAGAAAGCATTGAGCACACATTTGACGAGTTGCTGCCGGCATTCAGCAACAGGGGTTTCAGAATTGGATGACCGACTTGCCTGTTTTTATAATTGTTTTAATCATTGATTAGTTTGAGCATCTGTTACTTTTGCAAATTTTCTTGAAATATGAATATAACCTTTGAAAACACCCGCAATAAGCTTGATATGCTGAAATGGGCTATTGAAACGCAAATGCCTGCCAACAAGATATTGGGTTTGGTCATTGAGAAATTGCGGGAGGGTTATGTGAAACTGCGTGTTCCATTTCGCGAAGAGTTTATTGGCGACTTTGTGCAAAACAGGTGGCATGGCGGTTTCCTCGCGAGCATTGCCGATACCGTTGGAGGGATTGTTGCCGGGTCTGTGCTTTCATCACCCATGGACAGACTTAATACAATTGATATGCGCATTGACTTTCTCCACGGCACTACAAAAAAAGACATATACGCAGAGGGGGAAATCTTGAAAACCGGTAAAAGAATTATTAAAGCGGATGTCAGGCTGTGGCATGATGAAACCAAATTGGTTGCTGTTGCAAGGTGTGCGTACAGTGTTCTCCTAAGCAATAACCAATAAGAAGTGTGTTTAGAATTGGATGAGTTTAATTTTTTACCTGTAACAATCACCGATGCCATT
>CAYOYI010000066.1:0-11866 GCA_964408105.1 uncultured Chitinophagaceae bacterium
ATTAAGAAGAATGGCTCGCCTAATTGATTATAGGGCGTAAAAAATTCCCAAAATAGAAAAGTCAGCAAAAATATCATCACAGTCATTCGTGTGGCTCTGTTTATCATTCCCGCTTTCCAATTCGTTGATAATCCCCGGTAGATAAATGAATGAATGACAGTAAGCAGTGTTAGTCCGATTGCAATTTGGACTGGATTGGTAACAATCAATGGCAGCGGTCTGAGTTCGGTCCAAACAGATATCAGTTTTAAGCTTTGGAAATCGGGGTTAAGCAGAAAACCATCCCCGTTTAAGCCGAAGCCTATTAACCTGAACGTTAAAAACATAGTGATGTTAAATGCTAAACCTCCTGCCAGTCCCGCTAAAATTGTTCTGAAAATAGAAGGGCTATTTCTTTTCATACAGAAACCTTGATATGATCAAGCCTTCAAAAAAACTTCCCAATAGCAAAATGGTCAGCTCTAAGAGGTTCAGCAAAATCGGCTCCCGCAATAAAGTATGATAAATGAACCATTCTTGAAACACCCAATACATTATCCAAATGGTAAAGCCCCAAAATATACCGCGTTTCACCCATGAGTTGCCGGGAATAGATTTTTGGAAAATCGTGAATAACCAGCTATGGGCAATACTCAATACTACAATTCCTGCTATCGAAGGCAAAAGCTCACGCGTTGGGGTTATCTCAAGAAACATTTTGCTTTGCAGGTTTGGGTCGTAAAGTATTTTCTGAACGGGCGGGCTCATAAAAGCCGCTCCCAAAAAACCTTCGCTTACAAACCCGGCTATTAAGCCCGAATAAATGATTTTGATGGTCCTGTTTTTCATATTAATAGTTCTTTTCTGCTTTAGACGAGCAGGCGCGTAAAAACGGTCGAAGGTTTGCCGTTTAATCAATAGAAGGCACAGTTATTTACATCTAATCCTGAATTGCCTTACGAAGCACTTTCATTATTTCATCTTCCAGATCCGATCCGTTTGAGGATATTGGGTTGATACCGCGGATAAGTTTCGTTCTCATTTCGTAGAGTTCTTCTTTTTTACCGTCAGCTGGAAAGGGGTTGTTTATTTGCGGCTTCTTCGGATTGAAAAAACCATTCAATTCAGAGCATTGATAGCAGACACCCGTTTTGTTTACCAGGGCGCAACGCCTGTCGAAAATGTCGGTCATGGATTTACGTGAAACAAACAACCAATGCTTGATAGTGCCGGCAGGTGTTTCAAGTATTTGACAGATTTCCTCTACTTTAAACTCATAAATATCCTTCAGTATTAATGTCACCTGTTGTTCTATCGGCAGGGTTTTAGAAATACACGTAAAGCAAAAATTAATATGCTCCGTAAAATCAAAGCTGCCTGCCGGGGAGGTTTGGTTTATGTGCAGATATTTATCACGATAGTTATTATCGGATTGTGATAATTTCTTCGCTTCATCCTGTGCATTTTCGCTCCATCTTTTTTTGCTGCGCAACCAGTCTATCGATAAGTTTGAGGCTATTGAAAATATCCATGTTTTAGCGCTTGATGCCCCTTTAAATTGATATTGCTTTTCTATAACTTTTACAAAAGTGTCATGCGCTAAGTCGTTAGTAACTTCCCTGTCGCAAGTAAGTCGGTATATAAACGATTTTAGTTCAGGGAGCAGTTCGTTATATGCTCTTTCTATTTGAAAACCTGTATTCATTAATATGTCAAAGATGGTCAACATTTGCAGCTTATCCCTCTCCCTTGGAGAGGGACAGAAAGCCAAGCCCTGCCCGCCAAAACGCATGTGCGAACGGCAGGCGGGCGCTTCAGGGTAAGGCTGCAATTTCCTTTCTATAAACATCTCACCCCTTCGGGGTTAATCCAAACCCGCTACTCCAATCAAAAATCTAAAATCTAAAATTACTTCACTCGCTCAATCACCCAACCGCTCCCGTCCATAGCCACTGCGCATTTCCATTGCATGCCGGTCTTGCGTCCCAGCTTCAGGCAATAAGTGCTTGGCGGCTGGGTCTTGCGGGTCCAGTCTTTTGGTTCCAGCAGTATCACCTCTCCGGGCTGCATCGCTAACAAAATACCTCTCGCCACGCTGCCACGGTTATCAGGGCGCAAGCGCAGTTTTGAAGCCTCTTCCTTCGTTAATTTCTTCATAAACAATGACTTTACAGGTTAAATTGACTGTAATTCTACAATAATTGACAATAACCTTACAATAATTAACTGTAAGACTACAATATTTCACTATAAGATTACAATATTTTTCTGTAAGATTACAATAATTGACTGTAATTTGACAATAATTAACTTTAATATTACGATAATTGACTATAAGCTTACCAAAATTTACTGTAATCTTACCATTGCCTGATGTCTTTTGAAACTAAAAAGGAAGCGACAAGACACTCACCGTCATCTTGGAATGAAAAAAGGTCGTTAGTGCCATCGCCAATCCGGGTAAGGCTCACCTCCCCGAAAGCCGCAACACCAAATTATTAATAACCAATGTCGCCACAGCTATCCCCGCCCCGATAAGCAAGGTAACTGAAGTATCGCTCTGAAGCGTAAATCCATTCTGCGCAAAGAAGCCATGAATCTCTTTCATCGCGAAATACTGCCCGGCAAGCGAGACGCACAAAACCGCTAACATGATCAAAACCAATTGCACCGTGAGCACCCTGCTGATGGAGCCCCATTTATAGCCGAGGTTTAGCAGGATCTCAATTTCCTGTTTGGCGCGTGAAAGAATAAGCTGGAAGGTGATTAGGAATATCACGAACGACAGCGCAACGAACAGCAGCCCGATCCCCCCGGCAACGGTCACCATCATCTTCAGGATCGCGCCTGCTTTTTTGGTGCGCATCTGCTCGGTGTTGGCCAGATACTTTTTATCGGCAAGAAATTTCCTCAATGCTTCATCACCAGGGTCTTTCACTTCGAGCATCAGCCGCGAGGGGTTCTTTGAGCCTGAGCCGTACTCCTCATTCGCCCAGTTCATGAATTCCCACGGCACGATCACCGAAGGAATACGGTCGCTGAAAGCCACAACTCTTGCGGAGAATTTTTCCGTTTTCCCTTTCCCGGAAATACTAACATTAAATGGGAACATTTGGATGGCCGCAGGCGGCAACTGCGGTAAGCCCTGCGTCATCGCGAAACCGAAATTGTAGAGGTTGAGAAATTCTGTCGGCAGGATTGCCGGGATGAATTTCTTCTCCGGCTCCCACTTGAATTCTTCCGGTTTATTGTCAATGAATTCATCGGGAATGGATTCAAAGAAAATGTCCGTGCTGAAACCAAGCTGTGCCGTGAGGTCGGCAGATATCGAAAACTCGTTCGTCTGGAATGTTCCAACCGTAGTGATGAAAGGCTGCTGCCGGATCGTGTCCAGCTCTTCCGGCTTAAAACCGGATGCAGTCTTGTCAAAAGTATTCAGTAGCGAAAGCTCCTTGTTGATGACCAAATAGGACGACTCGCTTTCCCTTTCCTGCTGCGTTTCGAGCACGCTGCCGAGATCGAAATAAAGCTGTACGGAAAGAAGCATGATAAACAACCCGATGCAAAACCCCAACGAGGCAATTATCAATTGCCACCGGCCTTGCTTATTCAGCAATATCTTCCAGAGCAGCTTGTTCATTTACACGAGGAAGGTTTCATCATAGTTAAAAAAGTCATCATCACCCAAAGCAGTGATGATGATGCCCGCGTTTCTCTTTTTACACTCTTCCGTGATCAAAGCGCTCGCTAAATAAGAGTTTGCATTATCGAGATGGCTGAACGGCTCGTCAAGCAGGAGCCAGTCGAACGGCTGCACAAGACAACGCAGTATGGCAATGCGCTGCCGCTCGCCAAATGACATCGTGCCGCATTTTTTCTTCAGCAGATGACCTGCGTTGATGCGCTCGGAAAATCCTTTTACAACATCTTCCGGGTAATGATTGGTGAGTGCGAGTTTCAGCATAATATTTTCCCAGCCTGAAAGCTCCGGGAAAAGCATCATCTCCTGGAAGACGATGGAAAGGTTTTTCTGGCGCAACTCAGCCCATTCTTTTGAACTTAGTTTTCGCAGTTGCTTCCCTTCCACTGTTACATTACCGGAATAATCCGTACGCCTTCCATAAAGAATATGAATGAGCGTTGTTTTCCCTTTCCCCGATGCCGCATTCAGGCGGATGCATTTGCCGGCAGTGAATTGCGCTTTTTTCTTCCAGATCTGCGAAGCGGAAATTTCCTGATCTGCAAGAGGGTCGGGTAAAAGCTGTTCTAAATGGAAAGTCACTAAGGCGGAGAAATTTTTAGTCGCCCAAAAATATAAGTTTCCGGTGGTAAGCCTTGCCGTCAACAATGATAGTCAAAAAGCAGACTCCGTTTGAAGCGGGAGATTCAAGCTGGAATTGATGCTCTCCGCCCTGAAATTGCCCGTGGCGCTCATAAACAGTTTTGCCGCTGACATCGGACATAATCAAATCCACATCGGAATATTCATCGAGAAAAAAAGAAACGGTCATGTTTCTTAAAGATGGATTGGGAAATGCCTTTAAAAAATGTTCATTGGAGTTTACTTTGGCAATGCTCGTGTAGGTTGCTGCAAGTTGTAAGGCGGCAAAAGCATTCACCCTTCCAAATCCCAATTCCTGCGACCATGTGCCGCTCCATGTTGGAGTGCTGTAATCGTAACCTCCGACTTTATCTGCCGATAGCCTGAGCACATCTCTTGCGCCATAAGCAGATAAGCCAGGGCGAACCGATAGGATCAGCGCAACAACACCTGCTGCTATCGGACATGCTGCCGATGTACCGTTGAATGAAGTTGCATAATGCCCTGAACTATAACCGCTGTTTCCCCACATATCTAATGTTGTGATTTTCACCCCGGGTGCTCCCACGTCCAGTCCAATCCCATAATGACCTCCCCAATCTTCACCATCGCAGGAAGCAGGGCTTTTTCGCTCATCACACATGCTGGTTGCCGTTACAGCAATGGTTGATTCCAGTCGGCTTGGCCATAATAATGAGTTGCTATTATCATTTCCTGTTGAAAAAAGCATCGGAGTTCCTTTGCCATCCCTGCCTCCCTCTATTGCTTGATTAATTGCATCATCTACGAGTGAAACCGGTCCTCCGAGCAAATTGAAAAGTATATCAGGAACACCCCATGAATTGCTCATTACATCTGCCTTCGCAATTTGGGCTGCCCAGTTGATTCCATCTGCCATCCATTGCACTGTGGAATACGGCTGCACCCCAAGACTTACTCCGCTGATTGTCGTGTCAACATAGTAAAAGAGCCTGACCGGAATGATTCTGCAGTTGGGCGCCACACCGGCCACACCAAAGCTATTATCAGTGACAGCGGCAATGATTCCCGCACAAGCGGTGCCGTGCCCATCTTCATCAAATCGCTTGTTTGGAAAACCTTCCTTGCCAAATCCGGTTGCATCAAAGCCCGGGAGTAAGTTCGCTGTAAGTTCAACATGCGTGGTGTCAACGCCTGAATCAAGCACTGCAACTTTAATCGAGGCATCCCCCTTGCTTATCGTCCACGCGTTCTCTATGGATATATCAGCTCCGGGAGTTCCGGTGCCCTGCAACGCAGATCCCGTATTTTTTAAATGCCATTGTCGAGTGTATAGCGGGTCATTGGTGGTAACAACAGGATTGAAAAGAATATTCGGCTCTGAAAAAAGGAATTCTTCATTTTTCGCAAGCAGATAAGAGAGTTCTAAAGAATTAAACAAACAAGCTTTTTCAGCAGTTACAATAAATATGGTTGAAGAATAGCGGTAGCTATTTATTGAAAAGCGAAGTTCCTTTGAAAGTTGTTGAAGTAATTCATGCCCGCGTTCATCTTTCACTTTCACAAAAATTTCATTTAGCACATAAACCTCTTGTCTGTCAGGACTGCGAAAAATCGGGTTGGCGAAAATCAACTCCCCGGTTGATTGCAGATCACTCAAAATGGACTTCAATTCGTTGTAATTCGATGCAGGATGATTCAAATCCGTAATGAATAATCCGGGAATGTCAACATCGATTGTTTTAGAAAAATCTTCCAATGATGAATTTCTCTCAAAGAACTCTTTCATCTGCGATTCTAAAATCGCATCATTAAACTGAATAATAATCCTGTCCAGCGCTATGAAAGGTTTTACCTCCTCAAAAGTTTTTCTCCCGCTTTCACCGGCAATTGCCGAAGTAATTAAAAAGAAAAAGAAGGTGAGGAATCTTTGGCTAAGTGACATCTCAGAAAATTAGCTGCTAAAGTTAGTTATACAGGGTAACAAAACATTGCTGCTTGATACTTGTTAACTTATGCTCCGCCTTCAACCTCTAACTTTGGTGATTCGTTAATAGCTAACCGTTAAAGTTTAATAGGGTAAAGGCAACTTCGGTATTTACTTTTAACGATTAACCTATAACAGTTAACGTCTTGAGGCCATAATGAACAAGCAAAAAATTCTGTTCACCATCGGTTCGCCCAATCAAACCACTCAGATGCATGAAATATCAAAGCATCTAAGCGATTTTGATTGTTGTTTCAGCCAGCACTTTGCGAAACACCCCTGGATCATGTTCGGGCAGAAGATCGGATTGATGGACAACACCATCATTGGGGAGAAGAGCAAATGGAGAAAGATGGCAGATGAGTATCTAAGGAAGCACGACCTTCAAAATGATTATCGCGGGGCAAAGTTTGAAAAGGAGTACAAACTCTTCATCATGTGCATTGATATGGTGGTGCCGCACATGATGCGCAAAGCCAAATCAATTTTTGTGCAGGAGGGAATGATTGACCCGCTGAGGCCACTCGGGAAGATCGTCAGGTTTTTCAGGATGCCGGCTTATTATGCTTTTGATACTTCACTTAACGGATATTCTAACATTCCTGATATCTATTGTGTGGCATCAGAAGGATACAGAGAGCATTTCATTAAAATGGGCGTGCATCCCGGAAAGATCATTGTGACGGGTATTCCAAACTTTGATAATGCCGTGTCGTTTTTGAAAAATGATTTTCCGCATAAGGATTATGTGATGGTGGCTACGAGCGACATTCGTGAAGTCTTTCGGAATGAGGACAGAATTGGTTTTATCAAGAGATGCGTAAAGATCGCGAACGGACGTCCTATGCTCTTCAAATTGCATCCCAACGAGATGAGGGAGAGAGCAGAAAAAGAGATTAGAAAAAATGCACCCGAAGGCACCTTGATTTTCCAGGATGGAAATACCAACGCTATGATCGCCAATTGTACTGAACTGATTACTCAATACTCAACCGTGGTTTATGTTGGGATGGCACTTGGGAAAAAAGTGCATTCATTCTTTGATAATGACTATTTGCAAAGGATGACTCCCATCCAAAACGGAGGCAAATCTGCAGAGCGCATTGCTGACATTGCAAGGGGATTCGTTGATTTCAAGGGGAGCGGCATTGATTTTCTGAAACAATACAAAGCGGACTGGCTTGAAGGTTCTAACCGTAATACAAGCGCGAAGAGGGTCTTCGAGGCTGCCTGATAAAGTGTTGCTGCCATTAGCCGGTAAGCCGCTGCTTGTCAGAATGGTGGAACGTGTGCGTGCCGCGAACTCTGTCGGAACAGTGGTTGTCGCAACCACGACCGACAAGCAGGACGATGTCATACAAGAAATTTGCAAAGACGAAAACGTTATTTGCTTTCGCGGACATCCGACTGATCTGCTTGACCGTCACTACCAGGCAGCGCTTTTACATAAAGCAGACGTAGTTGTAAAAATCCCATCTGACTGCCCGTTGATAGATTTCACCGTTATTAACCGGGTTATCAATCTTTTTGTAGCAAACTATGACCGGTTTGATTTTGTAAGTAATCTGCATCCTGCCACTTACCCGGATGGCAATGATGTTGAGGTGATGACTTTTAAAGCGCTGGAAGATGCCTGGAAAAGTGCAACACGACAATTGGAGCGCGAACACACTACACCGTATATCTGGGAGAATCCTGACAAATTCAGGATTGGAAATGTTGTTTGGGAAAACGGAAAAGATTTTTCCATGTCGCACCGTTTCACAATTGACTATGAAGAGGATTATCAGTTGATCAAAGCGGTGTATAATGAACTCTATCCGAAAAATCCGCTGTTCAGCCTTGATGATATTCTTAAGCTGATAGAGAAACGCCCCGATATTTATCAGCTTAACAACAAATTTGCTGGCGTTAACTGGTACCGGAATCATTTGGATGAGTTGAAAACAATATCCTCCGAACAGACAAAACAATTGTAACACCACACCGAACCACAAACTACAAAAACTATTTCCCCCTTCCCTGCAAGATTACCAGCACCGTGTAGATCATGATCTTAAGATCAATCGCGAGGGACATGTTTTCGATATAGAGAAGATCCCACTTGAGCCGCTCAACCATTTGTTGTACATTTTCAGCATAACCGAATTTAACCATACCCCACGAGGTGATGCCGGGTTTCACTTTGTGCAGGTGCTTGTAGGCCGGAGCGATTACCGCAAGTTGGTCAATGAAATGTTTGCGTTCCGGGCGCGGACCAACTAATGACATATCCCCCTTCAAAATATTAAAGAATTGAGGAAGTTCATCGAACCGCCACTTCCGCATGACCCGACCCCAACGGGTGATACGTGGATCGTCCTTGCTGGATAGTTTCGGCCCATCGGATTCTGCATCAACAAACATCGAGCGGAATTTGTAGATCATAAATGGTTTGCCGTGTAATCCGATTCTCTCTTGCTTAAAAAAGATCGGACCTGGCGATGATAATCTGACCCGGAGGGCAATAAAAATCATCAGGGGTAATAAGATGAGCAAGGCTGCTGCTGATGCAAGAATATCAATCGCACGCTTGAGCAGCTTTTGCCAGAACGGCATGATCTCCGGATAAATTTCAATCAGCGGGGCGCCAATAACATTCTCCATCTTCACCGAGCCGGAAACAATATCATACATATCCGGAATGATCTTTATAATGACATTTTTGTCGGCAAGGCTGTTGATGATCTTGTTGAGTTGGTGATGCTCTGATGTTTCAATTGCTATGATTACCTCTTCAATGCTATCCTCAGAAGTTATTTTTTCAATATCATGGAGCTTACCCAATTTCGGGAGGTGTGCGATTAGCCCATTGGTGCTGCTTCCGTTGGTATCAATGAAACCAACGAGACGGTAGCCCAGTGCCTTTTTAGGATCATGAATTTCTTTATAGAGTTGAACTGCATTCTCATTCCCCCCGATGATGATGGTGTTGTAACCAACGGTACCTCTTCTCACCAATTTTTTTGTCCTGTTTAGGATAAGCAATCTCCCGAGAAATGTCAGCAGGAAGTGCAATGAAAAAAGCACAACAACAGTGCGGTAGTAATTTTTGTAATCGTAATCAATCTGGTCATCCAGGATGAGCGTGAAGAACAGCAGCAATACTCCGAATATGCTGACCAAAAATGTTCTGAATAATTCGGTAAGGCGTGATTTTCTAAAAAATGCCCTGTACGTTCCAATAATGAAATAGATCATCAGCCAGAACAACGGTATCAGAAAAATCCCGAGATAAAAATTCCGGTCAAACACCACTTCGGGATGTTCCACCGGGCTGTAGCCGCCAATGTAAGACTTGCGAAATACGAACATTAGCCCCCAAGCCAGCATTGCGGAGAGATAATCACTCAGGATGAAATAAAAGCCAACTGTTCTCCGGTTGAGGCGCATCACTAAACTTTGGCGTAGATAAGCTTGAGGTTATCAAGCAGGATTTTTACAGCGGACGGGTCGGCCTGTCCTGCCACCTTGAAATAAACGCGGTAACTGTCTGCGTTCAGCTGATTTACTTCAGGTGTAAAGTTCACATAAAGCTTGTTCCATTCGCTTCTTGCAGGCACAAGGATTTTCGGGGAGAGATAACCATCAGTTCCGTAAAGGGCCTCAATTCCTACCTCAAATAAGTGGGTGTTCCTGTAATCCATTTCTAAAAATACTGCTCTTGAATTGTAAGGGATTACAAAATCACTGTTGCTTTTTGCTATCACTTCGCTTGCGCTTGTCATTACAGCACCGGAATAACTTCCCTCAAGAACATCTGATGAAACAGATGTGCGGTCCATATTGCTGAAACCGGCCCCTCCTTCAAAACCTTCAACCAAGGCAAACTCAGCGTTGGCAGAATATGTCACGTCTGGATAGATGGTGTCAATTGCGCCAGGCTCAAGAGTGACTTTAATAGTGTCAGGAACATAAAACGGATACTCCGCATGTGTGGTGGATATGCCGTTCAGTTTGATTCCGCCATATACAACAACATAAATTTCTCCGGCAATGAGAATCGGGAATTGTACCGGCATTTCATACACGCCCTGCAGGTTGGCATTTTCATACACCCAGGCATCCGTGATCTTGCTTGATGTGGAGCCCTGCCCGCTGCTTGTGGTTACATTGATGGATGGAATGTATATATACGAGGGGATGGGCTCGTCTTCACATGCGCCAAGAAGGAGAAGCAAGGGCAGGTATTTCAGGGACTTTTTCAAAATAATGTAAATAATGTTTAGGCGCACTGTATTATTGTTCCACCGGCCATGTTTTTTCAATTGTCTCCAAAACCCGGTAAGCTACTTCCATCGCGTTATATCCATCCAGCATGGTTACCGGAGGTTCGCTGCCTTCCCGAATGCACTTTGCAAAAAGCTCCAGCTCCATTTTGATGGAATTAACCCCGGGGTCGGCTTTTTTCTCGTAGCTGATCTCTTTTTTCCCGCCATCACCGGTTTCTATAACGATGAGGTCGTCTTTGCCTGAAGGAGCATTCAGCCTGAAGATTTCCGTGCTTTTCTCCAGCAGGTCCATGCTGATGTAGGTATCTTTTTGAAAAAGCCTGATCTTGCGCATCTGCTTCATGGAGATGCGGCTGCACGTAATGTTGGCTACGCAACCATTGTCAAACTCGATACGCGCATTGGCGATGTCCGGGGATTTGCTGATTACGTCAACACCGCTTGCGCTGATCTTTCTGACGCCAGACTTCACAATACTCAGGATGATGTCAATGTCATGCACCATCAAATCGAGCACAACTGATACATCCGTACCCCGCGGGTTGAATTGAGCGAGCCGATGTGTCTCGATGAACATCGGGTGCAGTTCCATTCCGTTTAAGGCCAGAAATGCAGGATTGAATCTCTCCACGTGGCCCACCATCGCTTTTATTCCCGCCTCTTCCGCCAGTTGCATGAGTTGCTTTGCCTCCTCCAACGTGCCGGCAAGAGGTTTTTCAATGAATATGTGCTTTGATTTTTTGATGGCTGAGGCTGCGCTTTCAAAATGCGAAAGGGTAGGCGTCACAACGTCAACAATATCCACCGCTTCCATTAGCTGATCGCGGTCTGTGAAACGCGGGATTCCGGTTTCCTGCTCCGCAGCACCCGAGTTTTTATCGTCAGGATCATAGAAGCCGACTGGCTCAAGGTCTGCTATCTGTTTGATAAGCCGAAGATGAATCTTGCCCAAATGGCCCGCTCCTAAAACTCCGATCTTAAGCTTCATAATGATTGTGCGAAGTTACAAAGGTGGATTGGGGATTTTGATAGGGATGATTAGTGATTAGCTGATGAGTAAGATGCATTGATTCCACCCGCGAGAAAGATTTCACTATTTTAGCCCAACACCAATCGACAACTAAAAATGAAAACCAGAGTCCTGCCATTTCTACTTCTCACCACATTTAATGTCTTTGGCCAAATTGATATGTCCGACTCCACCGTTCAGGTAATCACCTATTGGGACAAAGGTGAAAAGCAGAACTATTCGGTGACATCTGAAAAGATCAAAGTGCAGGGAACTGACACTACCTCGCGTGAAATGGTCACGTACGATGTGGAAGTTAC
>CAYOYI010000066.1:11876-13396 GCA_964408105.1 uncultured Chitinophagaceae bacterium
AGAGTCAACCGACAAATCTTAGAAGATAGAATGGCATTACAAAAACATCTCCAGCATCACCTCGTACGAAATGGTGAAGAAAATGATGGGCATCACAAAAGACATGAAGGTGCGCTTTAGAACCGATGAGATGGGCGTATTTCTCGAAGTGCTGAACTGGAGTGAGGTCAGGGATTACATCCAAAAGGCTATTGCTGCTGTCAGGAAAGATCTCAAGGCCGTTCCTGAGATGGAAAAAGCATTGAAGCAGATCGAGACGACTTATTCCACCAAAGAAGCTATTGAAGCAACTTCGATCAAGGATGTCCAGCAGTTCCACAGTTTTCATGGAGCGAAATACAAACTTGGAGAACTGCTGGAAGGGCAATTGAAAGCTCCAAACATTTATGGCAAGGAGCCTTTTGATTGTGACTTCAGCGTTTATCTCGATGAAATCAATACTGACGAAAACAACTACGTCCTGCGCTCGGCCCAGGTCGTGAACCAAGCGCAACTTACAAATGCCACTTATGATTATTTGACACAGCTCGCAAAAAGCATGAAGACCGCTGGTCCGAAAAAGGAAGACATAGGCGATCTGAAAAATGAAACCACCACCGCTTCACGGATACACGGCACAGGCTGGGTTATTTACAGCATCCAAACGACAACAGTCATGCTGGATAATGTCACTAATATCGAAGAGAGGATCATTGAGATAAAATAGCAAGGCTGGTCATTGAACTAACCGCATAAAAACACTTGCTCCCTTGCTCATTTCAAGTTCGTATAGGACGCCATTTTTGTAACGATAGGTGTTATCTACTCCATTGTCAAGTTTGCATGAGTAAACACCATCTTTCTCCTTTAAGAAATCACAGAATATTCCAAGCCTCTCTGAGAAAATTTTAGTCTTTCCAACCGGCTCGATGAAATAAAGTTGAATAGCCGAATAATCAATCAGCTGGTCGAGTTGAAAGTTCTCACTTCCCTTTTGAATCAGATATTTCATACCATCCCAAAGTACGGTGGTAATAAATGTCAGGTCATCTTTTACCTCCTTGCAATTTGCTGAATACAGTTTTCCGTTTTTATAAACGATATCAAAATTCATAAGGGATGACTTATTGATAAATAGTGTACTGACTGCGGAGGAGCTGTTGAGCTTGAAATGTACTTCTCCATTGCCTTCATCAATTCTTTCTATGGTTGAAGTACCGATTTTCATACCGAATAGCTCAATCTCATAGACGTATTTTTGAGCATTTAGGTTAGATGAAATAATAAGGACTAAAAAGATCGGCAGTAACCTCATAATTCTCATTGCGAAAACGAAAAACCGGGTAGGAAATTACCAATAAGTTAAACGAAAATTAGAATCCCTGCAAAACAGAATTTAGGTACATTAAGAGTTAATCCTGCTCCACCTCTTTTTTCTTCAGCGGATTAGCAGCGTATTCCTCATAATCTCTCCGCTTGCGGAAGATATCTGCTGCGAGCAGCACTGCTTCCCGGAATGATTCATGATTCGCTTTATTTTT
>CAYOYI010000067.1:0-3360 GCA_964408105.1 uncultured Chitinophagaceae bacterium
GGACGACTTATTGCTCGACGTACGACAGGATTCGGAAATTGTTCCAGGGGAACAAGGAACGTCCGGTCATTATCCAAATGAACGAACAAAACAGAACTATTGAGAAATTCAATGGATTTGATTTTTGGAAGCGATTGAATTACAATACTCATTTTCTTATGGCTTTCACCGGTTGACCTTTATAAAACAAATCCAACAGTTTTAAAATTACTTTTTTGTGCTCAGTTATTAGTTTTTTGATTTCAGCCAATTCCGTTTTGCTGAATTCACCTGCCTTATTTGCATCCAGCAGCACGTCAGGTTCCAGCCAGAACTTACAGGATTTCTTATATCCCTGACTGCATGAGTGACGTGAACATACCTGCGTGTTTCATTAATATCAGAACCATAAATAAGAAGATGTATCTCGCAAGAATTAACAATTTCCCCATTGGTCAAAAGTAAATCAAAACCCAATCTTATTATCGTTACAGGCGAAAACGATCCCGGTATTTCACGGGGGATGCCCTGCCTTAGTCGGCAGACAAGCGGAATGCCTCAGAACAGGCATCCGGCATGACATAGTTAGCCAAGGGAACCAAGAATCCAGTATCAAGAATCCGCAACCGGCACAAGAATCCATCCGCAAATTTCTTGATTTTAACCTACGCGCATTTTAACTAACTTAGGCAAGCCATTGAATTCAAGGGAATAACAATGAGAGACCCCAAAGCATCCGACTTCTGCTATTATCCCTTCTTTCAGATTTTGCTGACCCCTGATGGCCGCTACAGGCCGTGCAGCAAGCATCTCGATGACATTACGCATCATGGTAAAATATTAGACGTCACCAACGCTACTTTGGAAGACGCCTGGAATTCGGAATACATGCAGCGGATACGCGATGACTTTCACAACAACAGGAAGTTTCCGGGATGCGGTGAGTGCTGGCGCATGCAGAAGATGGGCTTGCGCTCCATGCGCTATCATTCTTATGAATATGATATCTCTGAAGAGCAGGTGGCAAACCCTGTCGCGCCCCAACGGATAGAATTGAATTCATCAAACGTCTGCAACCTCAGGTGCAGGATATGCGGACCGAGAGCCTCGACAAAATGGCTGCCTGAAGGAGAGAAATTCTATCAAATCGAAGACAAGGTTCATTACAACATGACCCCCGAAAACCTTCAGCAGGTGAAAGACTGGGGACCAAACTTAGATGAGATATGCTTCTTTGGCGGAGAACCGCTTTTGTCGGATGAGAACCTCAAGCTCATTGATTACCTTATCGAAAAAGGATATGCCCCGAACATAGCGCTGTTGTTCAACACCAATGGAACGGTGTTCAGCGATGACCTTGCGCGAAAGCTCGGCAGGTTCAAGAAGGTGCGCATGTCGTTCAGCATGGATGATATCGGGAAACGTTTTGAATACCAGCGGTCAGGCGCGAAATGGGATATAGTAAGCAACCATCTCAGGCAGGCGTACCAATGGAGCAGGCGCCCGGAATGGAAGAATGTGGAATTGCGCATCTGCAACACCCTCTCGATGTTCAACGCCTATTACATCCCGGAGATCGTGAATTATTTCAGCGAGCATTTCCCGGGGCTGAGGATATTCTGGAACCCGATCTATGATCCCTGGCAGTTCTCGATACAGATACTTCCGAAGGAGATAAAAGATATGATCAGGGAGAGATTCAGGAACGAGATCAAAGCTTCGTTCCAGTTTACCGAACATGAAACCGGAACGGTCCAAAACCTTATCACCTACCTCGATTATGAACCGCCACGATGTTTACCGAAAAGAAAGCTTCCCGGAAGTTTTTCCTGAGTTCTGGGAGCACATCAAAGCCTATCAGCCGGATAACCTGAAGATGGGCGAATATGACCCCTTTGACCCCTGGAAAAAGATAGAAGAAAAATATGATGCGGCAATTGACTACGCTGAAGTTTTCTCGTCTGCTCTTAGCGCCTTTCTGAAAAAGGCGCATCCCGCTCAGGATGAAAACCTGCTGAAACAAAATTTTTTCAGCCGCACCGCGAAGCTGGAGCAGGTGGTGAAAAGTAAAAACCTGCTTTTCTACCTGCTTGGGCGCACGCGGGTTGAAGAAATCTACACCAAAGTGATGGATGACCAGTTCGCCCCGATGCTCGAGCCCAACCTGAAGCAGACGTTTGCATTTTACCTCATGGAAAATGACACCCCGTATAATCCTGACATTACTTACGCGGATTTCATAGGTATTGCTTTGGCTCGCGGCCTGCAAAAAACAAATACGGCAGCCAATGCAAATAAGCTGTCCCGCCAGTTTCTTGACCGCGTCAGGGAGAAGTTCAAACGCTACGACAGCGCTGAGGGCGAGAACCTCGCTTTCTACGCGCTGCTCTACAGCGACCTGCACGAACTTTATGCTGATGTGATGCGCGATGATGATGCGCCATTCTTTGCCAGGCTCAGGCAGTGCCTCTCAACATATCATTACCTCAACAGGGAGCCATTTGATCCTGATCTCGACTATGCCCAAAAAATTGGCAGCGAGCTGAAGCGCTTTTTGTCGCAGAAGAATTCTGAATCACAAACACTGGCGTTATCGGAATCATTCTTCAGCCGCGTAAGACAGGCAATCAACTCCGGGGCGCCCGGCTTAGATGAGAACATGGCGTTTTACCTGATGATGCACACGCCAATCGAGGAAGTATATAGTGAATTTACCGGGATGAGCGATGAGCAGCTTTCAGCCAAAGCAGCCGATACCAAGAAAACTCTGGAAAGAATTCCGTCAGAGGTTTTGCGCTGACCTCAGAACCGCAGCATTTCCTTTAATCGCTTCAGGTTCCAGTTTTTCCCCGGCCTGCCTCTCCAGGCCTCGAGATGATTAATGAGGCTCTTGAACTGGCTTACATTATTCTTTCCGTAAACATCCCGGTAAGATATTTTTGCCGCTTCCCAGTGTTCAAGCGTTTTATCCATCTCCTCCGCGCTTAGAAATCGCAATGAATTTTCTTTGGGATACATTACCGTGTTGATATAAAGATTGTATCCGCGATCATTGCAGCGCTGGACAATCTCAGGAATTTCAAACCTGTTTTGCTGCATCGCGCAAATAGTGATGGTGAGCAGCTTTCCTTTCGATTTACAATATTCATCGAACGCCCCGAGGTTCGCTGACACTCTGTCAAAATCAGCATTCAGCCTTATTGACTCATAGGTTTTCTTATTAAATGAATCAATGGAAAGAATCGGGTTCATGTTCACCTTGCTCATCAGGCTCTGCACCCTGTTGTTGAAAATGGTGGCGTTGGTAGTAACATGAAGCTCTGCAGACGGGTTTAACAAGGTGAATTTGTCCCAGATGTCATAATACAAGTTAATCAGGAA
>CAYOYI010000067.1:3370-10689 GCA_964408105.1 uncultured Chitinophagaceae bacterium
GGCTCGCCACCCAAAAATCTGGCAATTCTAACGTGAGGTATGAATTCCGCTACTTGGTCAACGAAAGCGCTGTCGTAAGGCGAGATCAGCTCCGGCCGTTTCTCGCGGTTCTTCCGGATCAATGAAGAATGGTTTCCATGGCACATCACGCACTCCAGGTTGCAGGTGATCCCGATTTCAAATTCGAGCACATCGGGATAGGCGTTGAAATTTCTTACAAACTCTTGCGTCAGCTTCCCGCCATTTTTCAAAGATGCAAAGGCATGAGTATTATCAAAATCAAAGATGCGGGCATGCGCCCCGTGAAAATTTCCCGACCCGATCTGCTCAACACATAGCTTGCAACCGTCATGCACGATATCATTACGCATCATCTCACGGAATTCACCCGCCTCTTTTCCAAACCAGGTATCGTGAACTGAATTCTTCGGATAACTTCCATAGGCAAGCTCCCGGTTATAGCAACATGGAACCATGCGCCCTTCGGGAAGGAAATACATGCTGTTAAAAGGGGCCATGCAAAACACCCGTTTATCATGGATAAACCTTGACGCGTTGTAATTTGCCAGAGCCGCCTTCTTTAAACTGATCATAGGTTTAAGCTTGATTATCCGATTACCGCTTCGATTGCTTCTTTTAACTGTCCCTCAGAGAATCGCATCACATCTTTATATGCCGTTTCGATATCCGTAATGGAAATGTAGTAATAGAGCTTGTTCACGTCACCGTTTCGGAAGTGATTCGATGTTGTGTTTTCAAGACGATTGAAAAATTCCTCAATATCGGAATCGGCCGCGTTGCGCTCTGAATTATGAAGCCTGAGTTTATCCGCAACAAGGTCTTTGTAATTTACAGAACGATCGTACACCGGCAACTCATCACCTCCGCTTTCATTCTCATTCAAAGAAATAGAATGATCGGTTTGTTCAGCCGCAGCGGCTATTGTTTCAATCGGAATAATGTCGCTTGCGGGACGTGTTTTATTTGTCTCGATGCAATTGTCTAAGTACGTCAAGAAATCTTCATAGCATCGCTTATTGCTTTTTTGTGCAAATGACCCTTCAGGAAAAGTTTCGTTCGAGATTTGCGATTTAATTGCTTGCAATTCATCATAAGGTAAATTCCACAACGCAAACTTGGGAGGTGTTTTCAGATAGCTCACGTAAAGAATAGCGTCAATGCTGTTGCAGAACCGTATGATCTTTGGAAATTCCTTCCAGTTGATCCGCATAAGCGTAAAGCTGATCACGAGGTTTTTTTTCTTTCGCTTGCAGTAGTCGTTGAAGTAGTGAATATTTTCGATCACGGTTTTGTGTTCGGTGTTCAGGCGGATAGATTCAAGCGCATCCTTTTCGGGAGAATCCATTGACACCGCAACATCGAAATTTCCCCGCTCCAGCATTTTCTTGATGCGGTCGTTAAGCGTTGTTCCGTTGGTGATGACAAAAATTTTCACCTTTGGATTCATATCCAAAATCAAATCCCATATCTTATAATAGATCGGGATCAGCAGCGGCTCGCCACCGTAAAACTTTGCTTCCCTCAGGTGTGGGATAAATTCTTTCAACTGCTCCACAAATGCATCATCATAGGGGCTTTTTATAGGAGGCAGCTTATCCCGATTTTTTCGGATGGAAGACGACACTTTTCCGTTGCACATCACACATTCCAGGTTGCAGGTGCTGCTTAGTTCAAATTCAAGCACGCGCGGGTAAGTCTTTCCCTGAATATTATTGTACTTGTCAAAGACAAGCGGCTTCAGCCCGGAGAATTTTCTGTTATCGAAAAAATACTTACAATGCTTGCAGCATGTGCTGCCGCAGCTTGTTCCCCTCAACACTATCAAACCACATCTCTCTTATTGACTGCTCGGGGTAATGCCCTACCTCCACTTTTTGGTTGTATGCACAGGCCAATACTCTTCCTTCAAATGAGAAGGACATGTTGCTGAACGGCACGTAGCAGAACAGCTTTTGAGGGCCGTCAGGCCGGAACTTATTGTATTCCGCATAAGTATCCGCATCCAACGGATGATACCCATTGGCGTCACCGGCAGCCACCTCAATCGGGCCTGCAGACAGAAAATTCTTTATTTTTTCAAACATCTCTAAGTCAAAAAACGCATTACTAAGTTAGCCAAATACAGGCTGTGGGTACCGGACAAAAGCCCTATCACGTTTGCTCTTAATTTATTCTATGATCAGTTCTTTCTCCAGTTCGGGAACCAGCGCTTTAACATCTGTTTTCCGGTAATCGTCCATCAGTTTCGTGAACTGTACAAATTTTCTGTGCCAATCCGCGCCTGCCCACGGAATCTTCAGAGCCTGCAAGACAGGTTCATATATACCGTCACCGGTCATTTCATATTTCTGCAGAAGGTCTTCGCGTGTTTTATCGGAAAGAACGTTCACGCTCAGGTATTCCGGGAATACAACAAATGAATCGAAACGCGGAGTCTTTAATGTCTTATTCGGATATGTTGAATGAATCGTTTGCCACCAGGCTGCAATGTCCTTTAATTGGAAAACATTATAAACCATTATGCTGATAAGAGGACTGAAGTAAACATTGGGAAGTATGCTGAAGGTCTTAATAAATAGCTCAATTCGGGAAATGGCCGATTTGCCATAACGGATATACTCTTGCAAATCTCCTGTTCCGTCAACGCTGATGGTAATAAACAACTGCCTGCATTCCTTCAAAATTTCCAAATAGTCTTTGTCTATTACCGTGCCGTTGGTAAAAAACTCAACCTGCAAATGCTTCAAATATCCTTTGTCTTTTAAATAAAAAAGTAACGGCTTCACTTCCTTGTTCAAAAAGGGTTCTCCCCCCTTAAACCTTATCAGCCTGACAGCCCTGAAATCTATCTGCCGGATGTTATCAAGCAAAAGCTGCTCATTTTCCTGGTAATGCGGTTCTGTGTTCTCACTGCGAATTCCAAATTTTTCCTTTTCCAGCATTGCCTCAAACCTTATCCAACTGCTGCTGAATCTGGAAGAGCAATGGATGCAGGCGAGATTGCATTGATTGGTGCTGTTGATCTCAACTTCAATTAAATCCAGTTTGCCATCAGGCAAATACTTTTTAGCCGTTTCGGTAAAACCACACCGAACACTGGTGCCGCTGTAGGATTCAATCTTCTTACATCCCAGGCAGCCCTTCGGCCATTCGCCCTCCATCATTTGCCGCTGAACATTCTTCCAGGCGGGACCATTAAGAATTTCCGTCAGGCTGTTCTTCTCAAGATTTCCAAAGTAATCATCCTGCCAGGCACAACAGGGCCTCACTCCTTTATTGGTATCAACTAAAAAAGAAGTAAATGGAGCATAGCACAACGGCTCCTTTTGCTTATCCATTTTCAATACGATGTCAGTGCGTTTTTAATTCACTAAAGTTAATTTTTATGAATTGAACTGGAGATGAAGTTAGGGGCAGCCGCAAATAATTTCAATAATTTTACTGAAACTGATTCCTACTTGGCAACACGAGGAGAGATACAAAGATTCAATGATTCACGAAGGGTTAAGGATACCTCCAAAATATGCTATGCCCCATGGCTATCGCTCAATTTTGATCAAACCGGCAACATAACGGCATGCTGCTTCAACAGGACGCATGTTTTGGGTAAATATCCTGATTCAAGCATTGCACAAGCATGGAACGGAAAACCGGCAGAACAGCTTCGGCAGGCCATGATTGACCATCGCTTCGACCTCGGCTGCCAGAACTGTGAAAAGATGATCGAAGAGGGAAATTATGAGAGCGTTCTCATTAGTCACTTTGATGATTACTATTCTTTTCTTGAGAACAGTTTGAATGGTAAAACTTCCTGGTTCAATCGTTTATTCAAAAACGGAGTTTCCGATAAATTGCTTCCTCCAACGGTTTTTGAATTTGAAATAAGCAACACCTGCAACCTTGAATGCATCATGTGCGGGGGAAAGTGGTCTTCCGCGATCAGAAAGAATCGTGAAAAGCTTCCGTTGCTGGATAATCATTACGATGAAAACTTTGTGCGGCAGGTAAAAGATTTTCTTCCGGGTTTGAGGCGCGCGAATTTTTTAGGCGGAGAACCGTTTCTCATCAGCCTGTATTATGAAATATGGGAAGCGATAATTGAGTTCAATCCTGAGATTGATGTTGCCATTACGTCAAACGGCACAGTTTTTAATGAACGTGCAAAGCGAATTATCGAAAAGCTGCCGAACTGCCGAATAACACTTTCTATAGACAGCCTGCAAAGGGAAACCTGGGAGAATATCAGGGTGAACGGAGAATTTGAAGTGCTCAAGCAAAACATTGATTATTTGCTCACCACGGGAAAGCTGGTTTCATTTTCAGTGTGTCCAATGATCCAGAACAGAATGGAGATTCCTGATATAATCTCGTTTTGTGTTGAACATGATCTTGACGTTTATTTCAACGTGGTGTATGAGCCGCTTGGCGGGAAAGTAAAAGGCATCCATCAGAACGGAAATCAGACCGGCATTATTCCTGAAACCACTTTGCAGGCATTGCCTGAAGAACAACTAAGCGAACTTATTGACTACTATAAATCGTTCAGCTTTTCGGGGAGATATAAAGCGCAGCTTGATAACCTGATTTCACAATTGCAGGCATGGCTGCACGCAAAGGCCCAAAAAATTGATCATTGATTATTAGAAATTGGTGATTGAATAAACCCATGCTATCCTCGGAAATCATAAAGTCATATAACTCCGTCAGGAAGACAAAGAACAAATCTTTGCTCTGCCATGCTCCGTTCACAAATCTGAACTTCGAGCAGAACGGAAACGTAACGGCATGTTGTTTCAACCGGAAGGAGGTTCTGGGAAAATATCCCGACAACTCGATCGAAGAGATATGGAACGGAAAACCGCTGAAGGAATTTCGTGAGAAAATAAAAACAAACGACCTTGACGGAGGATGCAAGTTGTGCAGGATCTTGCTGGAGAGCGGAAATTATAACGGCACAAAAGCAATCTATTATGATGAGTACGCGCATGAACAAAGTGTAATAGACAGGCTTACTTCAGCTTTCGGAAATACATTTGAATTCTATCCGAAGGTTTTTGAATTTGAGATCAGCAATGTATGCAATCTTGAATGTGAAATGTGCAGCGGATACTTCTCATCCACAATAAGAAAAAACCGGGAGAAGCTTCCAGAATTACCTCAGCCTTATGATGATGCTTTTGTAGAGCAAGTTGCTCATTTCATGCCAAAGCTTACTGACCTCAAGTTTCTTGGAGGAGAGCCTTTCCTGATTGACATCTATTATAAGATCTGGGACAAGGTGGTGGAGATCAATCCTGAAATCCGAATTCATACCACCACAAACGGCACCGTTTACAACAATCGGGTCGAGAAACTACTAGAGAAATTAAAGATCGGCATTGTGGTTTCTATTGACTCGGTTAATCCGCAGAACTACGAGAATATAAGGGCCGGAGCAAAGTTTGATCGGATGATGGAAAACTTTCAGCATTTCAAGCGAATGGCAGAAAAGAAGAAAACTTATATCAGCATTGCCGCCTGCGTGATGTCAAACAACTGGCAGGACATCCCGGATATTGTGCGCTTCGCTAATGTGCAGAATGTTCCGGTGCATTTTAATATCGTATGGAACCCGGGGCATTTATCCATCCGGTTTTTGAGCTATGATGAAATAGAAAACATCATTCGATTCCTGCAATCAGAAAATATTATAGCTCAAAGTCCGACTGCAAAAAATAATTTAAACAACTACAAAGAGATCATCAGCACGCTGGAATACTGGAAGAAAGAAAGAAGCTTCACCCGGCTGATCGATGATTCGGGAAATTATGTTTTTCATCCTGAAAATCTCTCTTCGATTCCTGATGATGAATACTCTCGGAAGCTTGCTCATTTATTGCTGTTTCACTTCATGGAAGGAAAGAAAGAAGATAACGCGCTTGAAACAATTGAAAATTTCTTTGGGAACGGATTGAACAAAAAGACGGATATCGGAAAAGAGATCTTTGAACTCTGGCGGGAGCGGGGAGACACTGAATTCACCAGCAAACTTCTTGGCATGTACCCGGCTTTATATTCAGTTTTACTTGGGGAAACCGGCCTGGAAGATTTTAAGAACCGGACTCAAAAAGTTAAAGAAGTGCTTCTGGATTTCAAGCTGCTTCAGGCTGTGATCAGCGACACGGTAGATGACATCTCCAAATACGGCATCCTGCGGCAGCTTAACATCGTTAAAAATAATGACACGGATACTCTCCGGAAACATGTGGAGGAGAGCTATTGACTTCTTCTGATTATCTTCTAATCTAAAAGGAACTTTATAAGATCGTTCGAAGTAACCAAGCCAACCAGCTTCCCTTTTTCCACTATCGGTAGTGCATGAAATTTATTTTTGGCAAAAAGCTTCGTTACATTGATAATGGACTCCCCGGGCGGAACGGTCATCGGGTTTTTGGTCATTATATCCTTCAGTTTGATTTCATTATCCAAAATCTTATCATCAAACACCTTGATGCGCTTGGTAATTTCCTGATAGGCATTCAGGATATCATGCGAACTGATAATTCCCGCCACCTTTCCGGTTTTATCCGCAACAGGCAGGTGATGAACATTGTATTTGATAAATAACTGTCTGACCTGCGAAAAGCGGTGCTTGTCAGGATCAGCCACCACAACCTTTTTGGTCATGATTTTTGCTACAGCTTCATTTTTATCCATAGAATTGTTTTTGCTCTTAAGTCGGTAAAAATATATTTTTTAGGCAAAATCGGAGATAATGTTCTGTCTGTCTATGATTAAAATCATTGTCTGCAATGATACGTTTCATCCCCATCAACCCCGGCCCGATTGAGAAACAAAAGCATTTATTTAACTTTGAAACTTCACAGCCAACCTCTAAAATTCACCCTTCAGCCCCAACCCAAAACCCTAAATGGCCGATAAACGCAAGAAGGACTCCCCCGCCCGCTTCAGGGATTTCATCAACTTTCTTATGCAGCCACAGCAAAAGAAACTTTTGCTGATCGCCTCCGCTGCATATGCTATGCTTTTGTTCCTTCTGCATTATGCCTATCCCTTTCCTGACTCCTTCCCGGACTCAGGAGGTTACCTTCAATGGGCAGAAATCAAAAAGTTCGGAAGCTTCCGCCCCAGTGGCTTTTCAATCTTTCTTTCATCGCTTCACGCCATATCAGAATCTTTCCTTTTCTTCTTCAGCGCTCAATTCATTTTAAATGCGATCAGCACGCTCTTTTTGTTTTTTACTATCGTTTATTTCTTCCGACCCAAAAGTAATCTCCTTTATTACGGAGCTCTGGCAT
>CAYOYI010000067.1:10734-13278 GCA_964408105.1 uncultured Chitinophagaceae bacterium
GCGCTTTACCTTCCAAACTTTATCATGAGCGATTCATTATTTATCTCGCTCACCCTGCTGTGGATCACCGCCACCATCTGGATCATCGGAACACAGAATCCCGTATTCCTGATTCTGCACCTTGTCATTCTCTATTGCGTCACGCAGGTCAGGTACACCGGGCTGTTCTATCCGCTCATTTCCATTGCGGCTATTTTGTTTGCATACAGAAACAAGTATGCAGCCCTTGCTTTGAGCGCTTTGCCGGTGCTGGTAATGTATTTTCTTGTTCAGCAAACAAAGAGCGGCACCAAAGAGCACATCGGTGTAGAAATGTTCTCGGGCTTCAGCGGTTGGCAAATGGCGAATAATGCCCTTCACATTATTCCATACATTGACCTGAAGGTTGAGGATATTGAAGATCAAGAAATAAGATTCGTTCATCAAATGGTATTGAATACCCGCGACTCGAGTACCTATCCCGAAAATGATCTTACCGTAAACTTCATTTGGGATAAGAAAGGCCCGCTGAAAGGAGTGTTGTTTGCGAGTATGCAGCACAACCACTCCTCATACTTGCCCACCTGGTATCGCGTTAGTGAGCCACTTGGTAAATACGGGTCGTATTTAATGAAAACCTATCCTGTCGAGTTCGCAAGGCATTACTTATGGATAAACCTGAAGCGGCTTTTTTATCCGCAAACGGAGATCCTTGGCAGATTTGAATATAATGCTCCCGATATTGCCAAGGCATGGTTTAATATCAAAGCAGAGTTCAAGCCGCGCTCACTTTTCTTTCACAACTACATCGCCCCGGTTTTGCCAGCCACCACTTTAGTTTTATGGATATTGTTATTTGGAAGTCTCGTTTACGGCCTTATCAGGAAAGGCGATGTTCTGTTTGACTCTGTGCAAAGGAAGATTTTCTGGATACTGTTGTTTTTTGGCGTTACCTACTGTGCCTTCAGTATTTACGCCAGCCCTATTGTGTTAAGATATATAACCCCGATAAATGCAATTCAGGTTATCATTGCTTTCGTTTTGATAAACGGTCTGCTCAAACCATTCAATGAACCCCAGGGAAAGCAAGGATAAAAAAGTGATCGTGATTGGCGCTGGCCCTGCCGGACTTGCCGCAGCTTATGAGCTTGCAAAAAAAGGCATCAGTGTGGAAGTGTTCGAAGCGAGTGAATTTGTTGGGGGTATGGCGCGCAGCTTCACGCTTTTCGGACAGCGGGTTGACTGCGGCCCGCACCGCTTTTTCTCAAACCAGAAACTGATCAATCAATTTTTCCGTGAGCTGGTGAAAAAAGATTTCGCTCTCGTAAACCGCCTCACCCGTATTTACTATAAAGGCAAATTCTTTAACTACCCGTTAAAACTGTTCAATGTGTTCAGCAATCTGAGCGTAATTGACATGTTTACCATTCTCTATTATTATATCTACCAGAAGTTGTTCCCGATCAAAGACCCCAAGTCATTTGAGGAGTGGGTAACCAGCCGCTTTGGCAAAAGGCTGTTCGATATATTTTTCAAAACTTACTCCGAAAAACTCTGGGGAATTCCGTGCTCGCAGATTGATGCCGACTGGGCTGCACAAAGAATCAAAACACTCACCCTCTATGAAGCCGTGAAGAACGCCATCGTGGGTGATAAGGACAAGAAACATAAGACGCTGGTTGACCAGTTTGCCTATCCTAATACAGGCACCGGGCTTATCTATGAAAGAGCTGCCGAATACGTGAATCAGAATGGCGGCAAGGTGCATTTGAAAAGGCCTATCAAAAAAGTGCTGGTCGAGAATAACCGCGTCACCGGAGTGCTGCTCGCTGATGGCGAGGAAAAGAAATGCGACTTTGTAGTTTCTACCATGCCCATCACACACTTAGTGAAAGGGCTGAATGCTCCTCCAAAAGTGATCGAAGCGAGCGAAAAGCTGCGCTTCAGGAACACTATTCTCGTTTACCTGGATGTCAACAGCACCGGGCTGTTTGAAGACAACTGGATTTACGTACACTCGCCCGATGTGCTGCATGGCCGCATCACCAACTTCCGCAACTGGTGCCCTACCCTCTATGGCGACAAGCAAACCACTATCCTCTGTATGGAGTTCTGGGCTTTTGAAACTGACGACATCTGGAAGGCCGATGAGAAATATCTTTCAGACCTTGCCATCAAGGAGTTGAAAACCATTAATCTGCTGCCACCCGATACGCAGATACTCAACTCCTACGTGCTGCGAATACCCAAGTGCTACCCCGTTTATGAAACCGGCTACCGCCAGCATATTGATACCGTCTCCGCTTATCTCGACACCATCGAAAACCTTATCCCCATAGGCAGGTATGGCTCATTCAAATACAACAACCAGGACCACTCCATCCTCATGGGAATACTCACGGCACGCAAAATTGCAGACAACGAAACCGTGAACCTCTGGGCCATCAACACCGACACCGAATACCAGGAAGAAGGCAAGATCAAAGATGTATTGATCTATTAGAGATTGGTGGCGATTTCTATGATTCAAGCAACTTTTGATAAAGAAAAAGTTGGTTGATAGAT